>DASXRJ010000208.1:0-9168 GCA_036506675.1 Nocardioides sp.
GCGACGCGTCGGTCACCCAGTCGACGCTCAAGGCCGAGGTGTCGCACCTGCGCAGCGCGCTGTCCGGACAGCTCGCCTCGCGGCCCTACCGGCTGATGATGCCGGTGCGCACCGACGTCGACACGGTGCTCGCGCTGCTCCGGCGCGGCCAGGTCGCTGCCGCGGTCTCGGCGTACGGCGGCGACCTGCTGCCCGGCACCAACTCCCCGGCCCTGGTCGAGCTCGCCGAGTACGTCGCGGTGGCGGTCCGGGAGGCATTGCTGGCCGACCCGCGGCCCGAGGCGGTGGTGCGCTACAGCGAGCTCGCGCCGTACGACACCGAGGTGATGGAGGTCTGCCTGACCGCGCTCGGCGAGCGTCCGCACCCCGCAAAGCCCCTGCTGAAAGGCAGGCTCGCAGCGGCCCACTGAAACCTAGGAGGCCCCAACCTTTCGCCAACCTCCACGTCCTAGCGTGAGCCACATCACAGTGGTGCTACCACCCGGGAGTTTCCTCATGACCAAGATCGAGCTCACCGTCGACGGAGAACGTGTCTCCGACGACGTCGAACCCCGCACCCTCCTCGTCCAATACCTGCGCGAGCAGCTCGGGAAGACCGGGACGGTGATCGGCTGCGACACCAGCAACTGCGGCGCCTGCACCGTGCATCTCGACGGCCGCAGCGTGAAGTCCTGCAACGTCCTCGCCGTCCAGGCCGACGGCCACGAGGTCACCACCATCGAAGGCCTGGCCGCGACGGCCGGGCACGACGGCGAGCTGCACCCGGTGCAGGCCGCCTTCCACGAGTGCCACGCCCTCCAGTGCGGCTTCTGTACGCCGGGGATGATCATGCAGTCGGTCGACCTGCTCAACGACAACCCCAACCCCACCGAGCAGGAGATCCGGCTCGGTCTCGAGGGCAACCTGTGCCGCTGCACCGGCTATCACAACATCGTCAGAGCCGTGCAGTACGCCGCCGGCCAGACCACCAGCCCGGCCGGTGAGCCGGCCGAAACCGTCTCCGGAGGCGTGTCATGACAGCCACCGCCGAGCCCCAGGCTCCCGAGCACGAGATCGGCCGCGACCGCCGCCGCAAGGAGGACCAGCGGCTGATCACCGGCCGGACCCGCTGGACCGACAACATCGCGATGCCGGGCATGCTCCATCTGGCGATGGTCCGCAGCCCGTTCGCACACGCGAAGATCGTCGGCATCGACACCGAGGCGGCGAAGAGCGCGCCCAACGTCGTGAGCGTGGTGACCGGCAAGGACGTGGCCGACGTACAGGGGTCGCTGCCCAACGCGTGGCCGATCACGCCTGACCAGGTCGCCCCGCCGCACCCGCCGGTCGCGGTCGACCGGGTCACCTTCGCCGGTGAGATCGTGGCCGTTGTCGTGGCCCGCAGCGCCGCCGAGGCCCGCGACGCGGCCGAGCTTGTCGACGTCGACTACGAGGAGCTGCCGGCCGCGCTCGACCTCAAGGAGGCGGCCGAGGACAAGGTCCTGGCCCACCCCGACCTCGGCACCAACAAGTCGGCGTTCTGGAGGTTCGACTCCGCGGAGGCCGGCACCGGCGGCGACGTGGACGAGGCCATCGCGAAGGCCCGCGACGGCGGCATCGTGATCGAACGGGAGTACCGCCAGCAGCGGCTGATCCCGGCGTTCATGGAGCCGCGCTCGGTCGTGGTCGACCCGACCGGAGAGCAGATCACGATGTGGTCGGCGACCCAGATCCCGCACATCCTGCGGTTCCTGCTGGCCGCCGTACTCGGGATCTCGGAGTCGAAGATCCGGGTGATCGCGCCGGACGTCGGTGGCGGTTTCGGCGGCAAGCTCCAGACCACGCCGGAGGAGTTCATCACGATGGTGCTGGCCCGGCAGCTCGGCAAGCCGGTGAAGTACACCGAGACCCGCAGCGAGAGCCTGATGTCCGCCCACCACGGCCGCGACCAGTGGCAGCGGCTCACCCTGGCCGCCGACAAGGACGGCACCGTCACCGGGCTGAAGATCGACCTGCTGGCCGACCTCGGCTCCTACGTGGCGCTGGTCGGCGGCGGCGTCCCGGTGCTCGGGGCGTTCATGTTCAACGCGATCTACAAGTTCCCGGCGTACCGGTTCGACTGCCAGACCGTGCTCACCAACAAGACCTGGACCGACGCCTACCGCGGTGCCGGCCGGCCGGAGGCGACGTTCGGCATCGAGCGGCTGATGGACGAGCTGGCGGCCGAGGTCGGCGTCGACCCGCTCGAGATCCGGGAGAAGAACTGGATCAAGCACGAGGAGTTCCCGTTCACCACGATCGCCGGCATGGAGTACGACTCCGGCAACTACGAGGAGGCCACGGCCAAGGCCCGGGCCCTCTTCGGGTACGACGACCTGCGCGCGGAGCAGGCGAAGCGACGCGAGTCGGGCGACCCCGTCCAGCTCGGGATCGGGGTCTCGACGTTCACCGAGATGTGCGGCCTGGCGCCCTCGCGGGTGCTCGGCCAGCTCAACTACGGCGCGGGCGGCTGGGAGCACGCCGAGGTGCGGATGCTGCCGACCGGCAAGGTCGAGGTGGTGACCGGCTCCTCGGCACACGGGCAGGGCCATGAGACCGCGTGGTCGCAGATCGTGGCCGACCGGCTCGGCGTACCGTTCGAGGACGTCGAGGTGCTGCACGGCGACACGCAGATCTCGCCGCGGGGGCTCGACACCTACGGCTCGCGGTCGCTGGTCGTCGGCGGCGAGGCGCTGGTCAAGGCGGCCGACAAGGTGATCGAGAAGGCCAAGCCGATCGCGGCCCACCTGCTGGAGGCGTCGGTCGACGACATCGAGTTCGCCGGTGGCCGGCTGTCGGTCAAGGGCACCGACAAGGGCGTGGCGCTGACCGAGGTTGCGCTGGCGTCGTTCGCCGCGCACAACCTGCCCGACGGCGCCGAGCCGGGGCTGGACTCGACGGCGACGTACGACCCGGTCGGCTTCTCGTTCCCGCACGGCACCCACCTGTGCGCGGCCGAGGTCGACACCGAGACCGGCGCCGTACGGCTGCGCAAGTACGTCGCCGTCGACGACGTCGGCAACATCGTCAACCCGCTGATCGTGGCCGGGCAGGTGCACGGCGGCCTGGTCCAGGGCATCGCGTAGGCGCTCTGGGAGGAGGCGGTGTACGACGATGCCGGCACCCTGGTCACCGGGTCGTTCGTCGACTACACGCTGCCGACCGCGGCCGACACGATCAGCTTCGACATCGACCACACGACCTCGCCGTCCACGACGAACACGCTCGGCACCAAGGGCGTCGGCGAGGCGGGCACCATCGCCTCGACGCCGGCCGTGGTCAACGCGGTCGTGGACGCGCTCCGGCCGCTCGGAGTCCACGACGTGCGGATGCCGTGTACGCCGGACCGCGTCTGGGCCGCCATCCAGGACAGCTCGGCCAAGCCAGCCATGTCGGCCACGGAAGGAGCGGAGTGATGATCCCCGCCAAGTTCGACTACCTCGCACCCACGACGGTCGAGGAGGCGCTCGCGGCGCTGTCGGAGCACGGCGACGACGCCAAGATCCTGGCCGGTGGGCAGAGCCTGCTGCCGGTGCTGCGGATGCGGCTCAACGCGCCGGAGGTCGTCATCGACCTGGGCCGGATCGAGTCGCTTCGCGGGGTGCGTGAGGACGGCGACGCGCTGGTGATCGGGGCGATGACCACGCACGCCGACGTACACGCGGATGCGCTGGTGGCGGAGCACGCCGTACTCATCACCAAGGCGGTCGAGCACCTCGCCGACGCGCAGGTCCGGCACCGGGGCACCTTCGGCGGCGCGCTCGCGCACGCCGACCCGGCGGGCGACCTGGGCGCGCCCGCGCTGGCGCTGGGCGCGGAGTTCGTGATCGCCGGGCCGGGCGGCACCCGCACCGTGCCGGCCGACGCCTTCTTCGTCGACCTCTTCGAGACCGCGATCGGCGAGGACGAGATCCTCACCGAGGTGCGGATCCCGAAGCACACCGGCTGGGGCGCGCACTACGAGAAGTTCGTGCGGGTGTCCCACCAGTGGCCGATCGTGGCGGTCGCGGCGACGGTGCGGGTCGAGGACGGCGTGATCGCCGAGGCCCGGGTCGGGCTCACCAACATGGGCAACACGCCGCTGCGCGCCGCCATGGTCGAACGGGCGCTGGTCGGCCAGCCGGCCAGCGACGACGTCGTACGCCGCGCTGCCGCGTCGGCCGCCGAAGGCACGCACCCGCCGACCGACCTCAACGGCGACTCCGACTACCGCCGCCACCTGGCGACGGTGCTGACCCGCCGCGCGGTGCTCGCGGCGTCTGGGGCGTGAGCCCGTGGGCGTGTCTCCTCATCCCATGGCCGGCTGTGTGCCACCCGGCACGCACGCTGGCTGCGTTGTCGTCAGTCGTCGTGGCTCCGCCACGCCTCCCTCCTCCGCCTTGCCATCGCACGCACCGGGCGACGCTCGCGACGGCCGAGGATAAGGAGACACGCCCATGGAGCTGACCCACTCGTTCACCGTACCGGCGTCTCTCGACGACACCTGGCGCGCGCTCCAGGACATCGAGGGCGTGGCCGGGTGCTTCCCGGGCGCGTCGATCGGGTCGGTCGAGGGCGACACCTTCCACGGCTCGTGCAAGGTGAAGCTGGGTCCGATCGCGCTGGTCTACAACGGCTCGGGCACGTTCGTGTCGAGAGACGAGTCGACCCACACCCTGCACATCGAGGCCCGCGGCAAGGACAAGCGCGGCAACGGCACCGCGGGCGCCGACGTGACCGCCACGCTGGCCGCGGTCGACGACGCCACGACCACGGTCTCGGTGGTCACGGACCTGGCGGTGACCGGCAAGCCGGCTCAGTTCGGGCGCGGTGTCATGCAGGACGTGTCGGACAAGCTGCTGGGGCAGTTCGTCGACTGTCTGGAGGCTCGGGTGGGGGCGCCTGAGGCGGCCGAGGGTGAGGCGCCCGCCGGTGCTGCTGGCGCGCCGGTCGAGAGCGTGGACGGTACCTCGGTCGCGGCCGCTGCAGATGCCGCCGCTGCCGGTGAGATCGGGGTGACGGTCGGCCCAGGCCCGGTGCGGGCGCCCAGGCCGGCTGCCACCCCGGGCGCGTCGGGGCCGTCGAGCTCGTCGGGTGACGACGCGCTCGACCTCGGCGCGGCCGTTCTGCCGGTGTTGGTGCGGACCTACGGCAAACAGCTCGCCGCGGGGCTCGTCGTACTCATCGCGCTGTGGTGGCTGCTCCGCCGACTACGCGGCTAGCGCCACCTCGAGCCGCCGGCCGAGCTGGCCGGTCGAGTGTCCCCAAACCCGCCAACTGTCCGGGAGCGGCGGGTTCGGGGACACTCGGCGATCACGCGGCGGCGGCTTCGGCGAGCGCGGCCACGAACGCCGGCGCGTGCACCGACCAGTCGAGGTGTCGCCGCGCATAGGCGTGACCGGAGGCGGCCATCGTCAGCCGCTGCTGGGGGTGCTCCCACAGCGTGAGTACGGCGGCCGCGACCCGTCGCGGCGACTCGAACGGCACCACCAGCCCGCCACCCGACTCGGCGACCAGCGCCCGGGCCAGCGGCAGGGGAGTGGTGATCACCGGGATCCCCTGGGCGAGGTACTCGACCACCTTGGTCGGCCGCGAGTGACGGTAGTTGGGCTCGTCGTGCAGCAGCGAGAGCCCGGCCAGCGCGCCCGAGGCCCGCGCCATCGCCGCGCCGAGCGGCAGGAAGCCGCGCCAGTCGACCAGGTGGGTGCCGGCGGTGAGCGCTGCGGTCGCCTCGGCGTCGGCGTGCCCGATCAGCTCGACCCGGATGCCGGTGCCGGCGAGCAGCCGGCCCAGCTCGATCATTTCGAGTACGCCGCGGGCCCGGGTCAGGTGGCCGACGTACACAACCCGCGGGTGGTCCGGCGGGGTGACCCACGGCGGCACCAGCGCGGTGTTCGGCACCACCGGATGGAGCCGGCGAAAACGCCGCTGGTAGGCGTCCTCGGCCAGCAGCAGCCGGTGCCGGCGCTCGGCGGCGCGCTCGGCGGCGCGGACCAGCCCGCGGGTCGGCCCGAGCAGCGGCCCCGGCAGCCATGGCTTGGTGGAGAGCGCGGCCGCGGTGTCCTCGTGGACGTCCCAGACGACGGGCGGCCCGATCCGCAGCCCGCGCACGGCGAGCAGCAGCTCCGGATCATGCAGGAGTACGACGTCGTGCCGGTTCGCCTCGCCGGCCAGCAGCGTCCGCGCGGCCCGCAGCGCGGTCAGTCGGCGCCGGCCCGAGGCCCGGGGCAGGTCGACCGTGGTCAGCCCGGGGTGCGGCCGGCGGCCGACGTCGTACCCGGAGAACGGCGCGGCGTACGTCACCGCCCACCCCGCGTCGAGCAGCGCCGCGATCTGGCGGTGCCTGATCCGGGCGTCGTCGGGGTGGTGCACGACGGTGACGACCAGCGCTTTGGTCATGGCATCAGTGTGGTCAGACCGGGTCACAGCCGCGTTACAGCCGGCTGGCGGGCGACCCGGTGGTCACCCCGCGGGTGTCGAAGAAGAGCCGGGCCCCGCTGGCGAGCCGCGCCGCGTCGTACTCGCTGTGGTTCTGCACGAGTACGACGAGGTCGGCGCGCGCGATGCCTTCGTCGAGGTCCGTGACCCGAGTCACCGGCACGCCGGCGTCCCACTCGGCGACGCGCGGATCGTGGTAGGCGACCTTCGCGCCGAGCAGGTCGAGCTGCCGAGCCAGCGGGACCGCCGGCGACTCGCGCTGGTCGGCGATGTCGGGCTTGTAGGTCACGCCGAGCAGCAGCACCGAAGAGCCGTGGGTGGGCTTGCCGGCCCGGTTGAGGAGGTTCTGCGCGCGATGGGCGACGTACGCCGGCATGGTCGCGTTGATCTCCTCGGCCAGCTCGACGAAGCGGAACGGGTAGCCGAGCTTCGCGCGCACGTTGTGCGACAGGTAGTTGGGGTCGATCGGGATGCAGTGCCCGCCCACGCCCGGGCCGGGGTAGAAGGCCTGGAAGCCGAACGGCTTGGTGGAGGCGCAACGGATGACGTCCCACAGGTCGATGTCGAGCTCGTGGCAGAACCGCGCCATCTCGTTGACCAGTGCGATGTTGATGTGGCGGTAGGTGTTCTCGAGCAGCTTGGCGGTCTCAGCTTCGGCCGGGCCGGCCGCCTCGACGACCGTGTCGACGAACTTGCCGTAGAAGGCCGCCGCGCGCGCGGTGCACGCCGGGGTCAGGCCGCCGACCACCTTGGGGGTGTTGCGCAGGCCGTACTCCCGGTTGCCGGGGTCGATCCGCTCCGGGCTGAAGGCCAGGTGGAAGTCCTTGCCGGCGACCAGGTCGGAGACCGACTCGAGGATCGGGCGGACGACGTCGGTGGTGGTCCCCGGGTACGTCGTCGACTCGAGTACGACGAGCTGGTCGTCGTGCAAGTGCCGAGCCACGGCCGCCATCGCCTTGCGCACCGCACCGAGGTCGGGTCCGCCGTCGCCGCTCAGCGGAGTCGGCACGCACACCACGGCGGCCGCGGCTCGGTCGAGGACGCCCTCGTCGGTGGTCGCCTCGAACCCGGCCTCCAGCATGGCCGCGATGTCGCCGTCGGCGAGGTCGTCGACGTGCGAGCGGCCGGAGTTGAGACCCTCGACGGCGCCTCGACTGACGTCGAGGCCGACCACGCGGAGCCCGGCCAGGGTGGCCTCGTGGGCGAGCGGGAGGCCGACGTACCCGAGGCCGAGCACGACCAGGTCGACGTCGACGGGCGTGATGAGGGTCGAGTGGGGCTCGGTGGTGACGTGGGTCATTTGGATGTCTCCTTGAGTGGGGTGCAAGACGCGGTGGGGAGGTCGGCGTACACGCCGGCGTAGGTGTCGGCGTACGTCGCGGTGGTGGCCGACCAGGTGTGACGGGTGCGGACGTGCTCGCGCGCGGTGGTGCCGAGCCGATGGCGTACGTCGGGCTCGCTGGCGAGCAGGGTCAGCGCCCGGACCAGCGCGGCCGGGTCGTCAGGCGGGACCAGCAGCCCGGTCTGCCAGTCCGTGACGATCTCGCGCAACGGCGGCAGGTCGGAGGCGATCACCGGTCGGCCCATCGCCATCGCCTCGGCGGGCTTGAGTGGCGGCACGAGCCGGGTGACCGGGAGGTCGCGGCGCGGGACACAGCAGACGTCGACGGCGGCGTACCAGTCCGGTACCTCGCTCGGCGGCACCCGGCCGACGAAGGTCACCGGCAGGTCGCCCGCCGCCCGTTCTAGTACGCCGCGCGCCGGACCGTCGCCGACCACGACCAGGTGCAGGTCGCTGGTCCCGGGCGTGGCCCCGTGGTCGGCGTGGGGGTTGGTCTGATGGGCGTTCTCATGGCTGGCCATGGCGATCGCCCGGATGAGTACGTCGACGCCCTCGTAGTCGTTGAGCGTGCCGACGAAGCCGGCCAGCAGGGTGTCCGGCGCGATCCCGAGCTCGGCCCGGAGCCGGACCCGGGCCGCCAGCGAGGGGTGCGTCGGGAGCTGGTCGCTCACGGCGTTGGGGACGACCACCACCCGGTCCGGGTCGGCGCCGCGGGCGACGATCTCGTCACGCATCGCGCTGCCGAGGGTGACCACCGCGTCGGCCCGACGCAGGCACCACGTCTCGGCCGCGCGGGTGAGCCGGTAGGTCTCGCCGTCCCGGCCGTCGCGTGACATCTCGCGGCCGGGCCGGGTCAGCTCCAGGCTGCGCCGGGTCTCCTCGAGGAAGCCGCGCAGCTCGTAGACGACCGGGATGCCGGTGCGTTCCCGGACGGCCAGTGCGACCTGGGCGTTGAGGTGGTTGCTGTGCGCGTGGAGTACGTCGGGCCGCAGCCGCTCCACGAGCCGGACCGTCAGCTCGACGTCGCGGGCCAGCGCCTCGTCGGCCCGAGCCGGGACCAATCCGAGCAGTCGGTGGTAGGGCACCCCCTCGACCTCGGCGTACCGCCCGGCCCGGAGGTGCCCGCGCGTCACCGGGAACCCCAGCCGCGTCACCACCTGCGCGTCGATCCCCGCGGCCCGCTGCGCCGCCACGATCCCCTGCGTCCGCAACGTGTACCCCGCCACGGTCTCCGGCAGGCTGTTCGTCACCAGATGCAGCACGCCCCCCGGCCGAAGTGGCGAGTTTGGCCCCACGAGGTGGCGAAAACTGCCCCACGAGGTGGCAGGAATGGCCCCACGAGGTGGCGGGAACGGCCCCGCCTGGGCGGACCAAACTTGCCGCCTCGGCGG
>DASXRJ010000209.1:0-2339 GCA_036506675.1 Nocardioides sp.
CGGGGCTGAATCCGTACGGTGCCGTGTCTCCGGACCAGGGCAGCGGCACTCGGCAACCGTCCCGGCCGGGATCGGTGTGCCCGGACCGCCGCCAGGTCGGGTCCTGGAGAACGTCCCGCGGCAGGTCCTCGACCTCGGGCAGGCCGAGCTCCTCGCCCTGGTAGACGTACACGCCGCCGGGCAGGGCGAGCATCAGCAGGGCCGCGGCGCGGGCCCGGCGGGTGCCGAGCTCCAGGTCGGCCGGGACGTCTCGGACGTCGAGCAGGGAGCGTAGGCCGCGGCCGGGGGTCTGCGGCCGCGCGTACTTCGACACGTGCCGGATCACGTCGTGGTTGGACAGCACCCACGTCGGTGGAGCGCCCACCGCCTCGTGCGAGGAGATCGCGTTGTCGATGGCCTGCCGTAGGTCGCCGGCCAGCCAGGGCGAGACGAGGTACTCGAAGTTGAACGCGGTGTGCAACTCGTCGGAGCGGACATACCGGGCCAGCCGTTCCGGGTGCGGCACCCAGGCCTCGGCCACGAACACCCTGGGGGGGTCGTACGTGTCGGCGATCTTGCGCCAGACGCGGAAGATGTCGTGCACCTCGTCGCGGTCCCAGTGCGGGTGGTCGACGGCAATGTCCTCCATGTTGTCGACCAGGTCGTAGACCAGCGAGCCGACGTCCGGGAGGCCCTCTGCCTTCACCATCGAGTGAGCAACGTCGATGCGGAAGCCGTCCACGCCCATGTCGAACCAGAAGCGCAGCGTGCGCTCGAAATCGGCCTCGACATCCGGATGGTTCCAGTTGAAGTCGGGCTGCTCGGGGGCGAAGAGGTGCAGGTACCACTCCCCCGGCGTGCCGTCCGGCTCTACCACGCGGTGCCAGGCCGGGCCGCCGAAGATGCTCTTCCAGTCGTTCGGCGGTAGCGAGCCGTCGGGGCCCCGGCCTGCCCGAAAGATGTAGCGCTCGCGCACTTCCGAGCCGGGACCGGCGGCCAGTGCCTGCTGGAACCAGGGGTGCTGGTCGGACGAGTGGTTCGGGACGAGGTCGAGCACCACGCGTAGCCCATGCGCATGCGCCTCGGCGATGAGTTGGCGGGCCTGCGTCAGCGAGCCGAACCGCGGCTCGATATCGCGGTAGTCGGCCACGTCGTAGCCGGCGTCGGCCATCGGCGACGGGTACCACGGGTTGATCCAGATGGCGTCGACCCCGAGGTCGGCGAGGTACGGCAGACCGGCACGCAGGCCGGCGATGTCACCGAGGCCGTCGCCGTCCCCGTCGGCAAAGCTGCGGATGTAGACCTGGTAGATGGCGGCGCTGCGCCACCACTGGTGATCATGAAGGGTCACGACTTCAGTGTAAATCGATTAACGAACCGAGGCAAGACGCTGCCAGCAACTTGTCCTTGATCCTGTAAACCATTAGCCTCGGCTCGTGAGCCCCAACCAGAGACCCTCGTTGCGCACCATCGCCCAACAGCTCGGGCTGTCGACCGCGTCGGTGTCGCACGCGTTCAACCGCCCCGACCGCGTCTCGGCCCACCTGCGCGCCAGGGTGCTCGCCGAAGCCGCTCGTCAGGGCTACCCAGGGCCCGATCCTGCGGCGCGGCAGTTGCGGCGCGGCCGGGCCGACGCGCTGGGTTTGGTGTTCACCTCCGAGCTGAGCTTCGCCTTTCGTGATCCAGCGGCGGTCGGCTTCCTGGAAGGGCTGGCACGCAGCTGTGAAGGCGCCGGCTTGAACCTGCTCGTGATCTCCGCCCAGGACGCGCCGGGCGCCCGCGACGTCGACGCCGTCCGTAACGCTGTCATCGACGGCTTCGTCGTGTACTCCCTCCGCGACGGTGACCCGCATCTGGCCGCCGTTCTCGAGCGCAAGCTGCCCACCGTGGTCGTGGACGCGCCCGAGCAGGCCGGCACGGCGGACTGGGTCGGCCTGGACGACAGGGCGAGCGCGCGTGCGCTCGGCGAGTACCTGCGGCAGTTGGGCCACCGGCGGGTTGGCATCATCATCGCTCGGCTGTCGGCCGACCGGCACTGCGGGCCCGCCGGGCCGGACCGGTGGGCGCACGGCAGTTCCAGCGTCGGCCGCAACCGGATTCTGGGCCTGCATGACGGCCTGGCTACCCCGGACCACCCCGCAGTGCCCGTCGAGGAGCACATCGAGAACTCCCCGCGGGCGGGCGCCGACGCACTGCACGCCCTCCTCGACCGCCACCCCGACCTGACCGCGGTGTGCTGCCTGAGCGACGTCCTCGCCGTCGGCGCGTTGGCCGCGGCCGCTCAACGCGGCCTGCGCGTGCCGGAGGACCTCACGATCACCGGCTTCGACGGCATCGCGGAGGCCGAGCGGGCCGGGATC
>DASXRJ010000210.1:0-12103 GCA_036506675.1 Nocardioides sp.
GATTGATGCCCATGTGACAGTGCGTGAGGATCCGGGCGCTGGGTGCGAGCAGCGCGACCCGCGCCCATACCGTGATCCGCTCGAACCACTCCCCCGGCACCTCCTGGCCGGCATCGTCGATGCCGTCCCAGTGGTAGGTCAGCCCCCGTACGCCGGCCCAGAAGCCCTCGTCGTCGCACTCCTCTCGTACGTCGAGGATGTGCGTGATCCGGCCGATCACGAGGAGGTCACTGGCCTGCCGGATGGCCAACCTGTCGTCGAACATGTCGAGGTCCCCGCCCACCGCCAGGAAGTCGGTGACGAAGTTGGCGTTGGCGACGCCGATGGTCGCCGGTTGGGTGCCGGTCATCTGGTGCTCCGCTGTCCACCTTCCCTCGGCGGGTTCGAAGGCGCCGACTCGGTGTCCGCGCGCCGTGCAGACGAGCCCTCTCGGTGATTGAGGGAGACCGCCGCTGCCCAGACGGAGACCGTGAGGGCGGCGAGGAGGTAGACGTTGCCGACGACGTGGTCGGCTGGGTTCCACCCGAACTCACGGTCCTGAGCGTGGGGCGGCCACAGGATCGGGCGAGTCACGAACACCGCGGTCCACGCGGCGCCCGCCCACCGGCGGCGCTCCCACAGCGCCAGCGCGACCGGCACCGCCCAGACCCAGTGGTGCGACCACGAGACCGGCGAGGCGAGGAGCATGGCCAGCGCTCCCAGGCAGCTGCCCAGGACCCGGTCGCCGAGGCGCCACCAGCGGGCGCCGACGACCAGGACCGCGAGTGAGAGTGGCCCGGCGACGGCGAGCCACAACAGCATCGGCGGCGGGCCGTCGAGCAACCGGGTCAGCGCGCCGTAGACCGACTGGTTGTGGGCCAACGCCGGGGGGCCGACCCTGCCGCCGTCGACGAGGCCGTCGGCCCAGTACGCCGCCGAGCCCGGCAGGGCCACGAACCCGATCGCGACGGTGCCCGCGAAGGTCAGAGCCGCCCGTCCCGCAGCCGCGCGACGTCCGACCAGGACCAGCAGCACGACGAACATCAGCGGGGTCAGCTTCACACCCGCCGCGATGCCCACGAGCACTCCGGACCAGCGCCGTTCCGGCCGCACCAGGTCGACCAGTACGGCCAGCATCAGGAACAGGTTGACCTGTCCGAACGAGAGGTTCTGCCACACCGGCTCGAGGGCGAGCGCGCCGCCGGTCAGGAGCGCGACCAGCCACCCGGGCGCGGGCCGGCCGAGCGCGCGGCGTACCACCAGGACGACCGCCGCCAGGGCGCCGACCGACGCCCCGGTCCACAGCGCGGCCGCGAGCCATGCCGGCAGCAGCGCCAACGGCACCATCACCACTGCCGCGAACGGCGGGTAGGTGAACCGCAGCCCCGTCGCCGGGTCGCGGGACTCGAAGACGGGCAGTCCGTCGAGCAGCGCCCGGCCGCCGTACTGGTAGGTCTCGAGATCCTGGAAGCCGCCGCCGAGTCCAGCCGCGACGGCAGCCGCGACGCCCGCGGCGACGGCCGCGGCGACGACGAGGACCAGGACCGGGGCTGGTCCGTTCAGCAGGCGGGAGCGACTCACTGAAGCTCGAGCGAGCGGCAGGAGGCGACTCGACCGGCCGCCCGCCACCGCGAGCCTCATCCGTACCCGCCGGAGGACGGCCAACCCTTCTCGCCGATGTACCAGACGGCCGAGGTCAGCACGACCACGACAAGGAGCGTGAAGAGCAGGCCACCGGCCACCGGGAGGAACCACCCAGGTGCGCGCTTCGACCGGACCGCGACCACCTTCACCACCGCGGCACCGACAACGGCGCAGCCGAGGACGCCGTGGACGACCGTTCGCGTCGGCACCTTCTCGCCGTCCGCCAGCGTCCCGCTCTCCAGGCCCAAGGCCCAGAGGCAGTGGTAGGCGACGAACGCCGACAGCACGAGGGCGATGGTCCCGGAAATGCGGTGCGCCCTGCCCAGCCAGGACGGCGCCCTGATCCCGAGCCTGCCGTAGATCCAGAGCGCGCCGACGACCTGGAGCACTGCAAGCACACCGATCACCGTCGAGACCACGACCTTCATGTCGATGACCGTGTCGAAGCCGAGAGTCGTCGTGCCGTCGAGTGACGGGTCGTGCACCTTCCCGAACACGCCGATCAGAAGCGCGACGACCGCGCCGGCAGCGAACGCCGTCAGCGGGATGGCCATGCTTCTCTGTGCGGTGGTGTCTGCCATTGGTTCAGGATGCTCCGAGACCTACTCGTTTGGGAATGGACGTCGGCGTCATGACCTGGGAATCGCCGCCGTGCCGGGCCAGGATCGCCTCGACGCTGAACCATGCTGCGTGGTGGCACGTTTGACCTATGGGAGGTTCGATGTCCGAGAGCCCGGCCGAGGTGATGCGACGGCTGCACGACGAGCACGCCGCTGCACTCTGGGGGTTCTGTCTGCGTCTGACCGGTCAGGACCGGGCCCGTGCCGAGGACGTGGTCCAGGAGACGCTGCTGCGGGCATGGCGGAACTTCTCGGTGCTCGACCGCTCCCAGGGATCGGTCCGGGCGTGGCTCTTCACGGTCGCGCGCAACATCGTGATCGACGACTGGCGCACCAAGAGGTCCAAGAGCGAGCTCCCGGTGGCCGAGGTTCCCGAGGCCGCTGGACCTGACGACCGCACCGACCGGCTGCTGCTGTCGTGGGTGGTCGCCGAGGCGGTGACGAAGCTGTCGCTGGAGCACCGTGCGGTGCTGCTGGAGTGCTACTACCGAGGCGCCTCGGTCGCTGAGGCCTCCCGTCGGCTGGGCGTCCCCGAGGGCACGGTGAAGTCGCGCACTCACTACGCGTTGCGGGCACTACGGCTCGCTCTCGAGGAGATGGGGGTGAGCGCATGAGCTGCGAGTTCCGCCACCACGACGGCGCCTACGTGCTCGGGGCCCTCGCACCGGCCGAGCGCCTCGACTTCGAGCGGCACCTGCCGGGATGCGTCGAGTGCTCGCGAGCGGTCCAGGAGCTCGCCGGGCTGACCGGCCTGCTCGCGCGGGTGCCGCCGGACGTGCTGGAGTCCCCGCCCGTCGACGAGCCCGCTCCCGAGACCCTGCTCCCGGCGCTCGTGCGCGAGGTACGGCGGGCGCGGCGGCGGCGCACCTGGGTCGCCGCGGGGTTCGCCGCCGCCGCCGCGCTCGTGGTCACCGTCGGAACGCTGGGGGTCACCGGATACTTCGAACCGGACCACACCACGACCTCGCCCGGCTCGACGGTCACGGAGGTGAGCCGACCGATGGTGCCCGTCGACCACGAGCCGATGTCGGCGGACCTGGCCATGACGAGGGTTCCCTGGGGCACCCGGCTCGACCTGACCTGCAGCTACACCTCGGACGACGACGACTGGGGCTGGCCGGCAGACTCGACGTACGCCCTGTTCGTCCGCACCCGCGAGGGTCAGGTGGAGCAGGTCGCCACTTGGCGGGGGCTTCCCGGCAAGACCATGCGGCTCACCGCGGCGACAGCGACCAGCCGCGACGACATCGCGTCAGTCGAGGTGCGCGCCGCGGACGGAACGCTCGTGCTGAAGCTGGTTGCGTGAGAGCCACCCCTCGCCGACGGCGGCCAGCGCTCCGGCGAGGATCGCCACCACCTCGGCGGCGAAGGCGGTCCACACGTAGCCCCCGGTCCAGTGCTCGTGGACGCCGAAGAGTCCCACCGTCGCGGCGGTGACGAACGCGCCGATCGTCGACGCGCCGAAGCCGACGCTGAGCAGAAGCGGCAGCCAGTGCCGCCAGAGCACCAGCAGAACGGCGATCACCAGCCCGCCGAAGGCGTTCGCCAGGAACGCCGGGCCGACGACCTCCTCGTCACGGAACACGTCGATCCACAGCTTGAGGTGTACGGCGGCCGACACCAGGACCGCCGCAGCGGCGAGCAGTCGCATCCTCATGAGCTTTCTCCGTTCCACGAATGTGTTTCTCGGCCGTCGCAGGCCTCCCGAGGGAATACGAAGCCGGGCCGTCCCTGGTTCAGCGCGGAGCCGCGTCGAGCGGCCGCGGGCTCAGCGCGCGGCGGTTGGCGAGACCGGCGACCCGCCGTAGGCGGTGAGGAAGCGGTCACGGAAGCCGTCCATCGGCCAGACCGGCGCGTCCGGAGCCGGCCGCAACCCGTCCTGCCAGCCCCAGCCCGAGATCCGGTCCATGACGGCCGGGTCGGCGGCGATGATGCTGATCGGCACGTCATGGCTGGCTCCCTCACCGGCCACGATCGTCGCTGGCTGGTGGTCGCCGAGAACGACGAGCACCAGGTTCTTGTCGGCCGAGGTCTGCACGAACGAGGTGAGAGCGTCCAGCGAGTAGACGATGGACTGCCCGTACGCCGCCTGGACCTGGCCCGCGTCGCGCCAGACGACGTCCGGCGACTGGCCCTGCGCAGGCATGGCGTCGAAGACCGATCCATCACCGACGGCGTCCCAGTCGACGAGCCTGGGCAGGGGGGCCCACGGCGTGTGGCTGGACACCAGGTCGATCTCGGCCATCACCGGCGCGCGCTGCGGCGAGCCGAGCTCCAGGCGACGCAACGCCGCCAGGGTGTACTGGTCGGGCATCCTGGCGTAGCTGAAGCTCGGTCCCTCGTACCCGAGGTTCCGGGAGTCGTAGACCCGGTTGTAGTGGTAGAACGTCCGGCCCGGCGGCCAGTCCTCGGTGTTGGAAGGTACGACGTCGACCGTGCGCCAGCCCGCCCGCGCGAAGGCGCCGCTGAGGGTGAAGCGGTCGCCCGCCACCAGGTCGTCGTACCGCTGCTGGTTGTCGACCCACACACCCGACTGCAGCGTGGAGTGCGCCAACCAGCTCAGGCCGCCGAACGTCGGTGAGGTGAGGAAGGCGCTGCGCGCGGAGAACCCGGCCGCCCGCAGCCGGCGGGTCCCGGCCTCCAGCGCGGAGGCCACCGGTGCCGACTCGGCGGAGCCCTCGACCGCGACGCGACCATAGCTCTCGACGAAGACGAGGAGCACGTCCTTGCCGCGCAGGCCCGTCAACAGGTCCCGGCCCGGCGTGTCCCGGAAACGATCGTCGGCAACCGCGTTCTCGAAGGCCTGTTGCTCACCGAGGTCATCGCGGATCTGGCCCGCGTGCGCGATGACCAGGTCGGCAGTGCTCGTCGATGCCACCGCCGTGTCCGGGACGACCCGCGCCCCGGTCACGGCGCTGAGCGTCGAGATCACCGCGAGCGCGGCGACGACCCGGATCGACGAGGTCCGGTGTCCCGCCACCAGCCGCGTCAGGCGAAGCAGCGCCAGGGGAAGCAGGGTCAGCAGCCCCAGGCAGACCAGCCCGGCGGCGAGCGCCGCCATGATGGCACCGGTCCGGCCGATCGAGTCGCTCAGCACCCCGAAACCGGATCCGAGGTACGTCGCGTCGTACAGCTCGTGGAAGGGCCGGTCGAAGGCGGCGTAGAAGCCCAGGTCGAGCATCCTGACGATCGTCAGCAGCCCAAGAACCACCCCGCCGAGCATCGCCGTCACCCGCCCCGCTCTCGGGGGCAGGACCAGGACCAGGACGACGAAGACGAGTCCCTCGAGCGGCACGCGGGCGAACGCTGCCGGCGTCAGCTGACCGAGCCGGTCCGGAGCGATCAGGGCCACCCAGACACCGGCGCAGGAAAGGACGGTGATCAGCCACGACGCCGACCGGCGAAGCTTCGATGGGGCATCCGGCTCATGGAGCTCACCCATCGATGGCCTCCCCGACGACTCCGGCCGGTCGGCGGCCGACCACCTCGTCCCTGCGCAGACCGAACCTGTCCGCGTCGAGCTGGTCTCGGTGGAGGCGCCAGAGTCCCCAGGTCTCACGACCGAAGGACTCCGCCAGCAGGGCCAGCGACACCGCCAGGGCGACTCTCGTCACCCCGCCCGGGAGTACGCCGGCCGCGGCCACGGTCAGCACGACACCCTGGGTCGCCGCGACCACCTTGCACCAGTAGCGCGCAGGCAGCTCACCGCGCAGCCATGGCAGGACCCAGCCGGCCGCGACGAACAGGTAGCGCGCCGCCCCGATGCCGAGCACCCACCAGCCCACCGGCCGCGCGACGTACACGCTCAGGACGAGGATCAGGAAGGCGTCGACCTCCATGTCGAAGCGCGCCCCGAACGCCGAGGCCGTGCGGGTGCGCCGGGCGACCCAACCGTCGACTGCGTCGAGCACCAGCGCGACGGTGGAGAGCGCCACCAACGGTGCCACCGGCACGGGGCCTCCGAACGACTGCGCCGTGATCGCCGCGACGCCACCCGCCAGCACGGCGCGGGTCAGGGTCACCCGGTCCGCTGGCCCCAGCCGCTGGAGGCGGTGGCCGACCACGCGGAGCAGTGCCAGCATGCAGACGAGGCCGATCAACGGACCGGTGTGAACCCGAAGCATCGCGCCTCCGTGTGTTGGGGTACGACCGTCATACGGTTACGGCGAGGCATGGGTTCATCCTGGCGGAGGGAGGAGGGCGCTGGTGGCGGACGACGCGCGCGCGTTCTGGGTGTCCGAACCGGGGCGGGGCGAGATCAGGTCGGTCCCGGTCCGAGACCCGGGTCCGGGTGAGGTGCTCGTCCGCACGCTCCGCTCCGGGGTGAGCCGGGGCACCGAGACCCTGGTGTTCCGAGGCGGCGTCCCGGCCGACCAGTACGCCGCGATGCGGGCTCCCTTCCAGGAGGGGGACTTCCCCGGCCCGGTCAAGTACGGCTACCTCAACGTCGGCGTGGTCGAGCACGGCCCGTCCGAGCTGCGCGGCCGCACGGTCTTCTGCCTCTACCCACACCAGACCACGTACGTCGTGCCGGCCGACGCGGTTGCCGTGGTGCCCGAGCAGGTGCCCCCGGAGCGCGCGGTCCTCGCCGGAACGGTCGAAACCGCGGTCAACGCCCTGTGGGACGCCGCGCCCCTGGTCGGCGACCGGATCACCGTCGTCGGCGCCGGCATGGTGGGGTGCTGCGTCGCACGTCTGCTCGCCCGTCTTCCTGGCGTCCAGGTCACCCTGGTGGACATCGACGCCACCCGAGCCGACACCGCCGCCGCCCTGGGTGCCGACTTCGCGCTGCCCGCCGACGCGTCCGGCGGCCGTGACCTGGTCTTCCACACCAGCGCGACGTCCGCCGGGCTCCAGAGGTCGCTCGACCTGCTGGCTCCCGAGGGAACGGTCGTCGAGCTCAGCTGGTACGGCGACGCCCCGGTGCACCTGGAGCTGGGTGGCGCGTTCCACTCGGGCCGGCTCGGCATCCGGGCCAGCCAGGTCGGCGCCGTGGCCGCGGCCCGGCGGGGCCGGCGTACTGCCGCCGATCGGCTGGCGCTGGCCCTGGAGCTGCTCCACGACCCCGCCTTCGACGCCCTCATCACCGGCGCGTCCCGGTTCGACGAGCTGCCCGAGGTGATGCCCCGGCTGGCCGACGGCGGCCTGCCGGCGCTCTGCCACACCCTCATCTACGGCGAAGGGTAGGACCCATGTTCAGCGTCACCGTCCGCGATCACGTGATGATCGCCCACAGCTTCCGGGGCGAGGTGTTCGGGCCTGCGCAGCGGCTGCATGGCGCGACGTACGTCGTGGACGCGACGTTCTCCCGGGAGACGCTGGACGCCGACGACATCGTGGTCGACATCGGGCGGGCCACCGAGGAGCTGCACGGCGTGCTCGCGGACCTGAACTACCGCAACCTCGACGACGAGCCCGCGTTCGCCGGCCGCAACACCACGACCGAGGTGCTGGCCCAGGCGATCGCGGACCGGCTCGCCGACCGGATCGGTGACGGCGCCCTCGGCGAGTCAGCACGAGAGCTGAGCAGGCTCGCGGTCACCCTGCACGAGTCCCACATCGCGTGGGCGACCTACGAGCGGGCGCCGTGACCACGGTCCACGTCGTCGTCCCGGGCGGCATCGACGACCCGCTGCGACCCAGCGGTGGCAACGTCTACGACCGCCGCGTCTGCCACGGGCTGGCGGTGGACGGCTGGTCGGTGCACGAGCACGCCGTACCGGGCCGGTGGCCCCGACCGGATCAGGCCGGCGGCGCCACGCTCGCTCGCGTGCTGGGCGGGATCGCGGACCAGGCCCTGGTCCTGTTGGACGGTCTGGTCGCGTCGGCCGTCCCGGAGGTGCTGGGCGCCGAGTCCGGTCGGCTGCGACTCGTCGTACTCGTGCACCTGCCGCTGGGCGCGGACCCCTCGGGGGACGGTGGCCCCGACGCGCGGACGCGGGAACGTACGGCCCTCTCGGCGGCCACCGCCGTCGTCGCGACGAGTGGGTGGGCGCGGCGGTGGCTGCTCGATCGGTATGCGCTGCCCGCCGACCGCGTCCACGTGGTCGAGCCCGGCGTCGACATCGCCGACATCTCGCCCGGGACGACGCGCGGCGGGGAGCTGCTGTGCGTGGGGGCCGTGACACCGGTCAAGGGGTTCGACGTCCTGGTCGCGGCGCTGGCAGGCGTCCAGGACCGCGCCTGGCACTGCGTCTGCGTCGGCTCGCTGGACCTCGACGCCGGCTTCGTCGGCGGCGTCCGCGGCCAGGCCGAGGACACCGGCATCGTCGACCGGGTCCGCTTCGTCGGTCCGCTCACCGGGACCGAGCTCGAGCGTGCCTATGCCGAGGCGGACCTCCTGGTCCTGGGCTCGCGGGTGGAGACCTACGGCATGGTCGTCACCGAGGCGCTCGCGCACGGCCTACCGGTGGTCGCGACTAACGTGGGCGGGGTGTCCGAGGCACTCGGTAGGGCACCCGACGGGAGCCGTCCCGGCCTGCTGGTCCGGCCGGGTGACCCGCCGGCCTTCGCGGCCGCGCTGCGCTCCTGGCTGGACGACCCCGACCGGCGCGAGCTGCTCCGTCGGGCGGCGCAGGCGCGTCGGCCGACCCTGTCCGGCTGGCCGAACACCGCGCGCCGCATGTCGCGTGTCCTGACCGGGGTGGCCGGATGAGGCACCGGTGAACCGCGAGCGGACCGGGCTCGTAAGCCAGTGCAGTTGGTGGAAGATCGACTAGGGAAGATCGGAGCCGTCGCCATCAGGAAGTCGATGCGCACGTGGGCGCGCCTGGGAGCCGGCGCCGCGATCCTGGCCGTCCTCGTGGCGCGACTGGGCGCCGGGCCGTTCCTGGACGGTCTCCGCATGACCAGCCTGTGGGCCCTGGCTGCGGCGGCAACGATCACGGCGCTGACCACGGTGTGCTGCGCCTGGAGATGGAGCCTGGTCGCGGGCGGCCTCGGCGTCGACGTACGTCTGCGTGCGGCGGTCGCGGCCTGTTACCGGTCACAGTTCCTGAATTCGACGCTACCCGGCGGCGTGGTCGGTGATGTGCACCGCGCGGTGCGTCACGGCCGCGACGTCGGCAACGTGGCCCGGAGCGCGCGGGCGGTCGTATGGGAACGCTCCTTGGGGCTGGCGGTGCAGATCGTGCTGACCGCGGCCGTGCTGCTCCTGCTGCGGTCGCCCGTCCCCGCGACGCTCCCGGCGATCGCGGCCGCGGCCGCGGCGGTGGGGCTGGTCGTCGTCCTGGCGCTGGGATCCCTCTCTGGTCGGCTTCCCGGGCGCGTCGCGCGCGCGGTGACCGCAGACGTTCGTCACGTCCTGCTCCGGCGGCGGTGGCTCGGCATCGGCCTGGCGTCGGCCATCGCCCTGACGGGTCACGCGATGGTCTTCCTGATCGCCGTCCGCACCGCCGGGACGACCGCGTCGGCGGCCCGGCTCCTGCCGCTGGCGCTGATCGTGCTGTTGGCCTCGGCAGTTCCGACGAACATCGCCGGGTGGGGCCCGCGTGAGGGTATCGCCGCCTGGGCGTTCGGCTCCGCCGGACTGGGCGCCGAGCAGGGGCTCACCGTTGCCGTCGTGTACGGCGTGATGGCGCTGTTCGCAACGCTGCCCGGAGCGGGCCTGTTGTGGGGACCCGCCCCGGCCGCTTCGCCTCCGCCCGCCACCCGGCTCCCGGAAGGCGCAGCGCATGGCTGAGCGTCCCTACACCTTGCTCAGCTGCGGCATGTCGATCGACGGGTATCTCGACAGCGCCTCGGACGAACGCCTGCTGCTGTCCAACGACGCCGACCTCGACCGGGTCGACGCCGTACGCGCGAGCTGCGACGCGATCCTGGTCGGCGCCGCCACGATCCGCACCGACAATCCGCGGCTGCTGGTGCGCAGCCAGGCGCGGGTGGACCAACGGACCGCCAGGGGGCTTCCGCCGACACCCATCAAGGTGACGGTGACGGGCCGGGCGTGGCTGGACCCGTGCGCGGACTTCTTCGTCACCGGCGACACCGAGAAGCTGGTCTACTGCACCAGCGACGTGATCGCCGAGGCGCGTGACCGGCTCGGTCCCGTGGCCACCGTCATCGACGGCGGTCGGCCGATCGAGATGCGCCGGATGAGCGAGGACCTCTACTCACGCGGCGTGCGGCGGCTGATGGTCGAAGGCGGCGGGACGGTCCACACCCAGTTCCTCACCGCCGGCCTCGCGGACGAGCTGCACCTGGTCGTCGCCCCGTTCTTCGTCGGCGACTCGCGGGCCAGGCGATTCGTCGACGACGGCCGCTTCCCGTGGAACCCGGATCGACGCGCGAGGCTTGTGGAGGTGCGCAAGATCGACGACGTCGTCCTGCTGCGGTACGCGCTCTCGACGCGCTTCTGCTCGGACTGAGTGAGCCACGATCCCGCCGGCTGCCCCTCGGTCCACGACGTACCCCGCGCCTCGTTGAAGGACGCGTGAGGTCGGGGGATCAGGTCACAAGTGGAAGCTCACGGGACACGGTGATACTGGTCTGGCCCGTGACGTACCCGAGGTGTTCGTTGAGGCGCAGCATCGGTGAGTTGCCAGCCTGCGTCCAGGTGTAGAGCTCTCGTAGGCCGTTTTCCGCAGCCCACTGCAGCGTGCGGCGTTTCAGATGTGATGCGATGCCACGGCCACGCCAGTCGCGGCGTACGGCGGTCAGCGCGTTCTCGCCACGTTCGGGCCGGTCGGTGTCCCGATGGAGACCCGCGCAGCCGATCACATCGCCCTCATACAGGGCCAGGAACATGGGGTCGCCGGCCCAGGACGTGTTCCATTGCTCGGCGCTGATCTCCAGCGGTGTGTACACGGCGAAGTCGGAGAGCACCTCTTTGCCGAACGTCTCAAAACACGCCGCCCAGAGCTCGGGGTGCTGGCTCAGCGTGACGACGTCGACGCCGGACGGCAGCCCGGACGGCGGCTGTTCGTCGCCGACGGCGCGTACCTGTTCGATCTGGCGATCCACCTCGACGAAGCCGAAGCGTTGCGCGAATGCCAGGGACCCCTCGTCGTCGACGCCGGCCCGTAGCACGGGCAGGCCGAGACCGGTGCAATGCTCGGCCAGCGCTCGCAGGAGCGCCGACCCGACGCCCCGACGGCGGTACTCGGGGAGGACCCGAGGGGCGGCGAACCCGCCGCCAGCGGTCTCGGATCGGTCGGCCATGCCGGAGCCGACCACGGTGCCGTCCATGACCGCGAGCAGCAGCAGTCGGCTCGGTGAGTCCTGCGCACGAAGCTCGGCGACGGTGTCACAGCGCTCGCCCGGCAGCACCGCGATCCGGACCGCCCGCCACGCTTCGTAGTCATCGTCAGTGACACAGACGGACAACTCCATGAGCCCCAACCTATGCGGCGCGTCAACCGGGTTTGCCGCAGCGATTGCGGCTGATAGGGCGCGGGATGCCTGCGATCTGGAAGGCTCCGCCAGGGCCATGCCGACGGCGTCGTCCAGCGTCAGGCGCGCTCCCTCCGAGTGGAGGCGCCGGTAGGTTTCCTCACCGAGCCGTTCGCAGAGGCCGGCGACCACACGCTCGTACTCCGGCAGGTCGCTGGGATGTCGGTTGACGCCGAGCACCGATAACGCCTGGTCCGAAGCGCCGAGCAGGCGGGCGCCCAGTTCGGGTCGCCCCAGACCGACTTCGGGCCCGGCGAGCTCGGCGAGCATCCATGCGGCCAGCATCCGCCGGCCGAGCGACCAGCACAGGCGGAGTGCCTCCTGGGTCAGCCGGCGCGCCTCCACGTAGTCGCCGCGATGGTCAGCGAGGAAGCCCAAGTTGCCCAGGAACATGCCGAGATGCGCCTCGTCGTGGGCGGCGGCCGCGAGGTCGCACCCCTCCTCGTAGGCGCGGCGGGCCATGTCGTCAT
>DASXRJ010000211.1:0-9480 GCA_036506675.1 Nocardioides sp.
TTGGCGCAGCTCGCCGTGAACCTGTTCGTCGAAAAGGGTTACGACGAGACCACCATCGACGACCTGGCGGCGGCGGCCGGCATGTCCAAACGCACGTTCTTCCGCTACTTCGCCTCGAAGGAAGAGCTCGTCGTGGGCAAGTACGAGGTCCTCGGCGAGCAGCTCGCCGAGGACCTCGCCGCCCGCCCGGCAGACGAACCCCTCTGGGAGTCGCTGCGGCAGATCTTCGGCCGGTTCGTCGAACACATGGAGAGTGAAGCCCGCGGAGCCACGGCGGTCGCGATGGAGAACATCGTGCGCGACCATCCGACGCTCAACGCCAGCTACCTCGAACGGGTGTCCCGGATGCAGGACCTCGTCCTCGATCAGGCTCGCACCCGCACCGGCCAGCAGGACCCAACTGACCCGCGCACCCCTGCCATCGTCGGCGCCGCCTTCTCCTGCCTCATCGCGGCCTGGACCACCTGGCTCAGCTCAAACCAGTCACGACCGTTCGGCGATCTGCTCGACCAGGCAATGGACGCCATCCGCCCCACCTGACCCCCGCGGTGACAACGCACTCTCGCGCTCAACCATTTCTTGCTCGGACATGGCGAAACCGACCGGCCCAGCCCCACCCCCCCTGGGCGGACTACACCTGTGAGCAGCTCATCGAGCACCTTGCGACCTCACTGGCCAGCTCGGCGCAATGGCCGGCGAGCACCTCGTCGACGATGCCGGGCGGAATCGACCGATGGCCCCGGGCCCCCCTGGGGCCATCGCTCATTTGGACGACGAAATCGCCAACCAACCGCAGCTGCGCCTGCGCACTCCAGCCGCGATTGACGTCCCAGGCGTCAGGCGTTGAGGATCCGCAGCGCGGTCTGGCCGTTGGCGCGGACGTGGGCCGGCAGCGTTCGCCGCTGTGCGGCGGAGTCCGGTAGCGCGCGGGCCACTTGAACCGGTGGGTGGTGTTGTTCCGCTCATCGATCGACGGCGCCAGCTCATAGCCGAGCGATTCAAGGGCTCTGCGGTCTCTGACGCAATGCCGCGGGTGGTCTCGACGTGAAGGACGATGTCGACGTCGTTGGTGGGACGCAGGGTGTCGATGTCGGCGTGAATGCCGTGCAGCTGGGCCATCAGACCGCCGACGAGCGTCCACTTGTCGTGGGGCAGTACTGCTTCGATCTCGGCGACGTTCGGCCAGGGCGCTCCCCCAACCACCGGCAGGCGTGGCGACGTCGATGGTCGGCCGTTCAGCCACGGAACTCCGCCAGCGCGTGGTTGAGCGCATCGATGCCGGCCCGGCGTTCGCGGACATCGAGCGACTCCGCCAGGTCGAGTGCAGCCAGAACGACACTGCCCCCGGCAAGGTCGCGGACTATGCCGAGATCAGCAGAGGTCGCGCGGAGCGTCACGCCGCCTTCGTCATCGCGAATCAGTCCGTGGCGAGCCACGACGGCTTTCAAGTCGGTCGTAGCCAGGTAGCCGTCGATCGCATTCGTAGCTGTCAGCCCGAGTCGCTCGGCGGCTGACGAAGTATCCACCAGCTGCTTGCGCAACCGCTCCCCTGTAGTCCGATGCGCGGAGTAGCGGCTCACGCGGGCACGTCCACGCGCGCGCTCGACCAGCTCGTCGGCACCCAAGGCACGGAGGCGTCCCCTCAATCTGGACCGCTGGCTCTCTCCCAGCCACCCGGCCTCACGTCCAGACAGGAGCGCCACGGCGCCCCACGCCGTCAACTCAGCCCACGCCCTCGTGTGCGAGCCCCGGCGTACGGCCAGCAGTCGCTCGACCGAGGTCTCGTCGACCACTCCCCGAGCCAGCGAACGCAGCTCGCCGCGCGCGACCAGGTGCTGGATCTGCCGCGTCGAGACACCGAGCCGCTCAGCGGCCTCGGAGACGGCAAGCAACGACATGACATAAATATTCGCTTATGCGAAGTTGTCCGTCAACTTCGTCATCTAGAAGGTGGTCGATCTCTAGATCAATCTAGGCGGGGTGCTCCGTCCCAGGACTCCGCCTACACAGGTAGCCTGCTACAAATCCGGTACAAACAGCAGGCCATCCTCGACGTTTGCGCAGGTCACCATGGGTCAGTCAGTCAACCGAGCCCAAGAACCGGGGGCAAGGCCCATCCTTAAGCGCCACCCCGACCAGGCCAGCTTCGCGTGCGCAGATCAGGGTGGGTGGCGTCGCGGTGCGGTTCACCCGCACGACTTCCGACGCATCTCGGCATAGGTCAGGGAGTGGTCACCGAAGTGGACTAGGGACTAGTCCGGCGCGGCGAGCGCGGACTCCCGCAGCATGGCGGCGAGGTTGAAGCTCAAGCGTCCACTCCCACCCGGACCAGCAGCTTGCCGAAGTTCCGGCCGGCGAGCAGCCCGCGGAATGCCTCGAGCGTCTGCTCCAGGCCGTCCACAACGTCCTCGCGGTAGCGCACCGAGCCGTCGCGGACCCAGCCGGACATCTCGCGGAGGAAGTCCTCGTGGTGCGTCGGGATGAACTCGTCCTGGATGAACCCGCGGACGGTGAGGCTGAGTGAGAGCACCCGGCGCATGAACGTGGGCAGCCGGTCGGGACCGGCGGGCGGCTCGGTGGCGTTGTAGTCGGCGACCAGCCCGCACACCGGGATCCGGGCGAACTTGTTCAGACGTCGGGTCACCTCCGCGGCGACCTGGCCTCCCACGTTCTCGAAATAGACGTCGATCCCGTCGGGCGTCGCGGCGGCCAGGTCCTCGCGGAAGGTGGGCGACCGGTGGTCGACCGCGGCGTCGAAGCCGAACTCCTCCAGCAGCGCCCGGCACTTCGTCGGGCCGCCGGCGATGCCCACCGCACGGGCGCCCTTCACCTTGGCGATCTGGCCGACCGCGGAGCCGACTGGTCCGGTCGCGGCGGCGACCGCGACGGTCTCCCCCGGCTGCGGGGCGCCGATCGCCAGCAGCCCGGCGTACGCCGTGAAGCCGGGCATGCCTAGCACACCGAGCGCCGTGGAGGCCGGAGCCGCGTCGGGGTCGACCCGCCGGGTGTGCCGGGCGTCCGCGACGGCGTGCGTCTGCCAGCCGGTGTAGGCCAGCACCAGGTCGCCGGGCTGCCGCTTCGGGGACCGGGACTCGAGCACCTCGCAGACCGTCTGTCCGACCATGACGTCGCCGAGCTCCACTGGCGCGGCGTAGGACTTCGCCTCGCTCATCCGCCCCCGCATGTAGGGGTCGAGCGAGAGGTAGACGGTGCGCAGGAGGACCTGACCGTCGGCGAGCTTGGGCAGCTCCTCGGTGACGAACTCGAAGTCAGTGTCCTTCGGCTCACCCACGGGGCGCGCCACGAGTCGGATCTGGGTGGTCCTCACAGTCATGCTCCTGGTCCGGAAAGGTCGACGAGCTCCGCGAGGCGCGCTCGGTGGGCGCCGGCGGTGCCGAACGCGATCTGGTCCGCCTTGGCCCGCTTGAGGTAGAGATGCGCGGGGTGCTCCCACGTCATGCCGATCCCACCGTGCAGCTGCACCGCCTCCTCGGCAGCGAGCACGGCCAGGTCGCTGCAGTAGGCCTGGGCGACCGCGGTGGCCACCGGGGCATCGGGGTCACCGGCCGCCACCGTGGCCGCCGCGTGGCGAGCAGCTGCGTTCGCGGACTCGACTCCTGTGTAGAGGTCGGCCAGCCGGTGCTTGAGCGCCTGGAACCCACCGACCACGCGACCGAACTGCCTGCGCTCCTTGAGGTAGGCCACCGTCGTCTCCAGGCACCAGCGCGCCACGCCCGCCTGCTCGGAGGCGAGCAGCGCGGCGCCTACCTCCAGGGCGCGACGCGCGACGGGCTCGGCGTCGGGCACCAGCAGCTCGGCGGGTACGCCGTCGAGCGAGACGTCGGCGAGCTGGCGGGTCATGTCCAGCGAGACCACGGGCGCGATGCCGGCCTGCGCGGCGGGCACGGCGTACACCGCCAGACCGTCCGGGCCGATGGCCGGGACCAGGAGGACGTCGGCCTCGAGCGCGCCGGCGACACTGGTCACCCGGCCGGTGAGCCGGCCGTCGGCGCCGGTCGACACCGCCGGCAGAGACCCGCCGGGTGCGGTCGAGAGCGGCACGACGAGTGCCGCGGTGCGCTCCCCCGCCGCGAGCTGGACCAGCAGCGCGTGCTCGGTGTCGAGCAGCACCGTGGTCGCCACCACCGCACTGGTGAGGAAGGGCACCGGGGCGGCGTGCCGGCCCAGCTCCTCCAGCACCACCGCGGCCTCGCGGGCCGAGGCGCCGGCGCCGCCGCGCTCCTCGGGGACCAGCAGCCCGGCCAGGCCGAGGTCGACGGCGAGCGCCTTCCACAGCCCGCCCACCACCGAACGGTCCCCGTCGTAGACCGCGGTCACCGCGGCGGGGTCGCAGTGGTCGGCGAGTACGTCGCGCACCGTGGCCCGCAGGTCGTCCTCGATGTCGGTGTAGAGCAGGTCGAGGTCGTTCATCGGGCGAGCTCCTTCCAAGGGATGTCCTTGTCGACACGGGGCTCGGCGGGAAGCCCGAGCACGCGCTCCGCGACGATGTTGCGCAGGATCTCGGAGGTTCCGCCCTCGATCGAGTTGCCCTTGGCACGCAGGTAGCGGTAGCCCGCGTCGCGTCCGGTGAACTCGACGGTCTCGGGCCGGACCATGGTCCAGTCGGAGTAGCGCAGGCCGTCCTCGCCGAGCAGCTCGAGCTCGAGGCCCGAGAGCTGCTGGGACACCCGGGCGAAGGTCAGCTTCATGGCCGACCCCTCGGGGCCGGGCTGGCCCTGGGCCAGCTTCTGCCGCAGGCGCTGGCCGGTCAGCCGGGCGACCTCGGCGTCCACCCACAGGCGCAGCAGCCGGTCGTGCAGCTCGGGAGTACGCCGCTCGGGGTGCTCGCGCCAAGTGGTGGCGACGACTCCGACCATGCCGCTCTCGCGGGCGGCCGAACCGCCGATCGACACCCGCTCGTTGTTGAGCGTGGCGTTGGCGACCTTCCAGCCCTGCCCCTCGGCACCGAGCCGCTGGCTGTCCGGGACGCGGACGTCGGTGAGGAAGACCTCGTTGAACTCCGCCTCGCCGGTGATCTGGCGCAGCGGCCGGACCTCGACCCCCGGGTCGGTCATGTCGCAGAGGAAGTAGGTGAGCCCGGCGTGCTTGACCACGTCCGGTTCGGTGCGGGCGACCAGGATCGCGAACCGGGCGTTGTGGGCGCCCGAGGTCCACACCTTCTGGCCGTTGACCACCCACTCGTCACCGTCGCGGACCGCACGGGTAGCCACGCCGGCGAGGTCGGAGCCCGCGCCGGGCTCGCTGAACAGCTGGCACCAGATCTCCTCGCCGGTCCACAGCGGCTTCAGGAACCGCTGCTTCTGCGCGTCGGTGCCGAAGGTGAGGATGGTGGGAGCGGCCATGCCCAGGCCGATGCCGTTCGCCCGCGGGTTGTTGTCCGGGGCGCCCGCCTCGGCGAAGAGACGGTCGACCTCGGGCTGCAGCACCTGCGGGAGCCCGAGCCCGCCGTGGCCCTCCGGGAACGCGACCCACGCCAGCCCGGCGTCGTACCGCGCCCGGAGGAACGCCAGCCGCTCGGTGGTGGACGGGTCGTGCGCGGCGAGGAAGTCGGCGACGCGGCCCCGGAGCTCCGCCGGGGTCATCGTGCCTCCCGGACGGCCGCCTGGCGGCGCAGCTCGTTCCTGGCGAGCGCGTTCTTGTGTACCTCGTCGGGGCCGTCGGCGAACCGCAGCGTGCGGATGCCGGCGTACGACGCGGCGAGCGGGAAGTCCTGCGAGAGGCCGCCCGCGCCGTGCACCTGCATCGCCTTGTCGAGGATCCACTGCACGGCCTCGGGGGTGGCGATCTTGATCGCCTGGATCTCGGTGTGCGCGCCCTTGTTGCCGACCGTGTCCATCAGCCAGGCGGTCTTGAGCACGAGCAGGCGGAGCTGCTCGACTCGCACCCGCGACTCCGCGATCCAGGTCCGGACCACGCCCTGCTCGGCCAGCGGCTTGCCGAAGGCGACGCGCTCGTCGGCGCGGGCGCACATCAGCTCGATGGCCCGCTCGGCGACGCCGATCGAGCGCATGCAGTGGTGGATCCGGCCGGGGCCCAGGCGGGCTTGGGCGATCGCGAAGCCGTCACCCTCACCGCCGATCAGGTTGGCCGCCGGGACCCGGACGTCGGTGAAGGACATCTCGGCGTGACCGCCGTGCTCGTGGTCGTCGTAGCCGAAGACCTCCATGCCACGCTTGATCTCCACACCCGGGGTCTCCCGCGGGACGAGGATCATCGACTGCTGGCGGTGCCGGTCGGCCGACGGGTCCGTCTTGCCCATGACGATGAAGATCTTCGCGTTGGGGTTCATCGCGCCGGTGATCCACCACTTGCGCCCGTTGAGGACGTACTCGTCGCCGTCCCGCTCGATCCTGGTGGCGATGTTGGTGGCGTCGGAGGAGGCCACGTCGGGCTCGGTCATCGCGAAGGAGGAGCGGATCTCGCCCGCGAGCAGCGGCTCCAGCCACTCCTTCTTCTGGAGGTCGGTGCCGAACTGGGCGAGGACCTCCATGTTGCCGGTGTCGGGGGCGGCGCAGTTGAGGACGGCCGGTGCGAGATGACCGCTGCGGCCGGTGATCTCGGCGAGCGGCGCGTACTGGAGGTTGGTCAGTCCGGCACCGTGCTCGCCGGGCAGGAAGAGGTTCCACAGGCCGCGCCTGCGCGCCTCGGCGCGCAGCTCGGCGAGCACAGAGACGGAGTCCCAGGCCCAGTGGTCCTCGAGCTGCCCTACCTCCTCGTGGAACGTGGCCTCGGCCGGGTGGATGTGGGTGTCCATGAACTCGAGAAGGGTGGCCCGCAGGTCCTGGGTCCTCGCGTCGAACTGGAAGTCCATCAGTGGTTCTCCTTGAGTGCGCTGAGCCCCGCGTCGAGCAGGGGGTGGATGGCGTCGCCGATTTCGGCGAAGCCGGTGCCGACGGTCTGGCCGTGGAGGTGGCGGTAGTGGATGCCTTCGAGGATCGCGGCGAGCTTGTACGCCGCGAGGCCGAGGTAGAAGCCGAACCGCGACAGGTCGCGGTCGCTGCCGGCCGCGTAGCGGGCGATGATCTCCTCCTCGCCGAGGAAGCCCGGAGCCGAGCCCGCGTCGGCCACGGAGCCGCTCCCCAGGATGTCGCCGAGCCGGTGGTAGACCAGCATCAGCCCGAGGTCGGCGAGCGGGTCGCCGAGCGTGGCCATCTCCCAGTCGAGGACGGCCGTCGGCTGGTCGTCGGCGTCGACCAGCACGTTGTCAAGGCGGTAGTCGCCGTGCACGATGCCGGCGGCAGACTCCGGCGGCACGTCGGCGGCGAGGCGGGCGTGCAGCTCCTCCGCGGCGGGGAGGTCACGGCAGTACGACGCGTCGAGCTGCTTCTTCCACCGGGCGACCTGACGGGCGAGGTAGCCCTCCGGGCGGCCGAAGTCGGCCAGGCCGACGCTCGCCGGCTCGACCGCGTGCAGGGCGGTCAGGGTGTCGACCAGCCTCTCCGAGATCGCCCGGGTCCGCTCCGGCCCGAGCGCGGCGAGCTCCTCGGCCCGGCGGTACGGCGTACCCGCCATCCGCTCCATCACGTAGAACGGCGCACCGAGCACGGAGTCGTCCCGGCACAGCGCGTACGTCGTGGGCACGGGCACGTCGGTGTACTGGAGCGCCGACATGACGCGGTACTCGCGCACCATGTCGTGCGCGGTCGCGAGCACGTGCCCCAGCGGTGGGCGTCGGACTATCCAGGTCTGCTGCCCGTCGCTCACCTCGTAGGTCAGGTTGGACTTCCCGCCCGCGATGAGACTCGCGGTGGGCTCGCTCCCGACGCCGGGCACCGTCGCACGGAACCAGGGCGAGAAGCGGTCCAGGTCGAGGCCCGGGAGCTGCTCCTGAGCCTGCATCAGGGCACCACGACGCTGACGGTGTCGACCACGCACACCGGCTTGTCCCCGCCGTCGCGCTCGAGGGTGATCCTGGCCTTGACCTGGTGGCCGCCGGCGCCGGGCGTCACCGAGAGGAGCTCGACGCCGGCGCGCACCTGGGAGTCCACGGGGACAGGTGCAGGGAAGCGCAGCTTGTCCGCGCCGTAGTTGAGGCCCATCCGCACACCCTCGACCTTGTAGACCTGCCAGACCAGCATCGGCACCAGCGACAGGGTCAGGTAGCCATGGGCGATGGTCGTGCCGAAGGGGCCCCGCGCGGCCTTCTCGGCGTCCACGTGGATCCACTGGTCGTCACCGGTCGCCCGGGCGAAGGTGTCGATCTGGTCTTGGGTGACGGTGTGCCAGTCGGAGTATCCGAGGTGGGTGCCGGCGGCGGCCGCCAGCTCGGCGATCCCGTGGAAGACCCTCATGCCTTCGGCCCTCCCGCGACGTAGAGCACCTGGCCAGAGACGAAGCCCGCGCCCTCGCTGGCGAAGAACGACACGGCGTGGGCGATGTCGTCCGGGGTGCCGGTGCGGGCGACCGGGATCTGCGCGGCGGCCCCGGCCTTGAAGTCCTCGAAGGCCACGCCCATCCGCTCGGCGGTGGCGGCGGTCATCTCGGTCTCGATGAAGCCGGGCGCGATCGCGTTGGCGGTGACGCCGAACCGGCCGAGCTCCAGCGCGAGGGTCTTGGTGAAGCCCTGGAGGCCGGCCTTGGCGGCGGCGTAGTTGGCCTGGCCGCGGTTGCCCAGGGCCGACGTGCTGGAGAGGTTGACGATCCGGCCCCAGCCGGCCTCGGTCATGTGCTTCTGGACCGCACGGCTCATCAGGAAGGCCCCGCGCAGGTGGACGCCCATGACGGCGTCCCAGTCGTCCGTGGTCATCTTGAAGAGCAGGTTGTCGCGGATGATGCCGGCGTTGTTGACCAGCACGGTCGGAGCGCCGAGCTCCTCGGTGACCCTGGCGACAGCGTCGGCCACCGCCTGCTCGTCGACAACGTCGGCACCCACGGCGATCGCGCGGCCGCCGGCGCGCTCGATCTCCTCGACGACCGGCTTGCACGCGGTCTCGTCCAGATCGAGGACGGCGACGGCGAACCCGTCGGCGGCCAGGCGCCTCGCCACGCCTGCGCCGATGCCGCGGGCGCCCCCGGTGACGATGGCAGTGCGAAGTGGGGTCGTGGTCATGCGCTCGCTCCAGTGGTTGAGAGGTCCAGGTCGGGGATGAGTGCCGCCAGCGCGGCACGGGTGGTGACCGCGTCGGCGTGCAGGAACGCCTGCAGGCCGACGCGGCGGGCTCCGAGGATGTTGGGCTCGGCGTCGTCGATGAAGAGCACCCGGCCCGCGGGGGTGCCGAGCCGCTCGAGGGCGAACTCGTAGATCGCGGACAACGGCTTGCGCATCCCGACCTCCCCGGAGATGACCACAGGATCGAAGAGCGCGTCGATCCGCTCGCGCGGGTAGGTGTTGCCCCAGCTGATCGTAAGCAGCGCGACGCGGACGTCGGCGGCGCGCAGGTCCTCGACCAGCGCGAACATCGCCGGATCGGGCTGCATGCCGGCGAAGAGCCGCTTCAGCACCCCGACCGGGTCGACCGG
>DASXRJ010000212.1:0-2430 GCA_036506675.1 Nocardioides sp.
TCGAGCCGGCGCGATCCGGAACGTGCCCGCCTCGGGTCCGCCGACGAGCCGTCCGAAGATGGGGTCGGCGTCGAAGCGGGGGGCGCAGAGCCAGTCGATGGCCCCGGCGCTGGAGACCAGCGCGGCGGTGCGGGTGTCGCCGAGGAGGCCGTAGTCCTCGATCGGCGGTGCGGCGGTCACCTCAGCCGGCCGTGAGGAGCAGGCCGAGGAGCGTCCCGTAGACCACGTGAGCGGCGACCGCGACGAGCGGGGTCTGCACGCCGTAGTTGAGGGCGAACAGGCCGGGTGGTTCCAGCGCGGCGGTGCTTGCGGGACCGGCGCGGTTCGACGCCATGCGGGGATGGACCCCTGCCAGGAGGGGGACGAGCACGGCCAGGGCGACTGCGGCGTGGAGGAGCCCGAACAGCGCGCCGATCCACCAGGTGGCCCGGTCGAGCAGCGCGAACGCAGCGGCATAGCCGAGGGCGAAGCCCTGCCCGACGGCGAGGTGGACGAAGAACCCCGCCACCCGGGCCCGGTCGGGATCTTCGGTGACGACGGTGCCGAGCAGCAGGGGAAGGTCGAGACGGGTGAGCCCGGCGAGCTGGGCGGCGATCATGACCGCGGTCAGCGCGGTGGTGGCCATCAAGCCGAACAGCGCCCATCCCGTCCAGTCCATCAGCGCCCGGTGCGGTGGCTGGTTTTGGCTTCGAGGCCGGCGAGCACGTCTTGGAACGACCGGTGGAAGCTCTCCAGCCCTTGGGACTCGAGGGCCAGGCCGACGTGGTCCATGTCGATGCCGACGGTAGCCAAGCGCCCCATCACGTCGGCCGCGTCGTCCACGCCGGTGTCGATCGTGCGGGCCAGGGTGCCGTGGTCCTCGTAGGCGGCGATGGTGGGTTCGGGCAGGGTGGTGACGGTGTCGGGTCCGATGAGGCCGTCGACGTAGAGGGTGTCCGGGTAGGCGCGGTTCTTGGCCGACGTGGACGCCCACAGGGGTCGTTGGAGGTGGGCGCCGAGGGCGGCCAGGCGTTCCCACCGCGGCCCGGAGAACTGGTCGCGGAACAGCCGGTAGGCGAGCTTGGCCTGGGCGATCGCGGCGAGACCTCGCAAGCCGAGCGCGTCGTCGGTGCCGATCGCCTCGAGGCGGCTGTCGACTTCGCTGTCGACGCGGCTGACGAAGAACGAGGCGACGCTGTGGACCTTGGCCAGGTCCCCACCGTCCGCGCTGAGGGACTCGAGGCCGGCCAGGTAGGCCTCGATGACCTGGGCGTAGCGGGCCAGGGAGAAGATCAGGGTGATGTTGATGCTGCGGCCCTCGGCGATCATGGCCTCGATGGCGGGGACGCCCTCGGCGGTCGCGGGGATCTTCACGAACAGGTTGGGCTCGTCGATCCGCGTGTGCAGCGCCCGGGCGGCGCTGATCGTGGCCGCCGTGTCGCGGGCCAGCTCGGGGGCGACCTCGACCGACACGAAGCCGTCCGTGCCACCGCTGGCGTCGAACACGGGCCGCAGCGTGGCGAGGGCGTCGGTGACGTCGGTGACGACCAGGTCCCAGTAGGCGTCCTCGACCGAACATCCGCCCGCCACGAGCGAGGAGAACTGGTCGTCGTAGTCGGTCGAGCCGGCGACGGCCCGGGCGAAGATCGTCGGGTTGGCCGTGACCCCGCGGATGCCCTGGTCGACCATGCGGGCCAGGGTGCCGTCGCGCAGGGCGCGGCGGGTGATGTTGTCGAGCCACGGGCTCTGGTCGTACTCGGTGTGCAGACGCGCCAGCTTGGTCATCGGGATACCAGCTCGGCCAGGGCGACGGCGGGGTCGGCGAGGCGTCGCGCGTCGAGAACGCGGCCGCTGGCCACGATCGCCTCGAGGTCCTCGACGACGTCCCAGACGTTGACGTTCATGGCGGCGGTGACGATGCCGTCGCGCTGCCAGAAGGCGATGAACTCCCGCTCGTCGCGGTTCCCGCGGACCACGACCGTGTCGCCGGGTGCGCTGTAGCCGACGTACTCCAGCCCGAGGTCGTACTGGTCGGAGAAGAAGTACGGCAGCCGGCTGTAGGCCTCGCTGCCGCCGGCCGCGTTGGTGCCGGCCGTGACACCCTGGTTGAGGGCGTTGGCCCAGTGCTCGACCCGCAGGTGTCGCCGGTAGTGCGGGTGCCAGGCGGAGGCGACGTCGCCCGCGGCGTACACGCCGGGCGCGCTGGACCGCAGGCGCTCGTCGACCACGATGCCGTTGTCGACCTTCACCCCGGCCGCTTCGGCCAGCCCCACCCGGGGGAGCACACCCACGCCGATCACGACGACGTCGGCGGCCTCGATCTCGCCGCCGCTGAGCACGACCTGCTCCACCCGGCCGGTGCCCCGCAGCTCGACGACCCCGGTCCCCATCCGGAGCTGGACGCCGTTGTCCGCGTGCAAGCTGAGGAACACCTCGCCGATCTCGTCGCCG
>DASXRJ010000213.1:0-5501 GCA_036506675.1 Nocardioides sp.
GCGGAACTGGTGGAGCCCCGAGAGTTCACCGAGGCTTTGCGCGAGGCCGTGTCTCAGGCGCGCAGTCTCTATCAGTGACGCGGCGTAGGATGAACAAGACCTTTTCGACGATGTGAGGACCCCATGAACACGCCTCTCCTGATCGGCGGGCTCGGTACTACCGAGCTGGTGCTGATCTTCGCCGTCATCGTGCTGCTCTTCGGTGCGTCCAAGCTTCCCGAGCTGGCTCGAGGCAGCGGTCGCGCGCTGCGCATCTTCAAGGCCGAGACCAAGGGTCTGACCGACGGTGACGACGAGTACAAGACCGACGAGCAGCGCGAGATCGAGGCCCGGGCCAAGGCGCAGGCCGAGGCCGACCGGATCGCGCGCGAGCAGGGCGACGTCAACGGCTGACGTACCCACCGTGTCGATCACTGGCGTCGTCGAGCTCTTTCGCGGCCGTCCCCACAACCCCATCGGTGAGGACGGCCGTATGGCGCTGTCCGACCATCTACGGGAGCTCCGCGCGCGCATCATGAAGTCCACGCTGTGCCTGGTCGTGGCGTTCTGCGTGGCGCTCTTCTTCTACGACCAGCTGCTCGACCTGGTCGCCATGCCCTACAAGGACGCCCAGGCGCAGCTCACCGGCAAGGTCAACAGCAGGCTGGTGCTCAACAACATCACCGCCGGCCTGATGCTCCAGCTCAAGCTGTGTGGCGTGGCCGCGATCGTGGCCTCCAGCCCCTACTGGCTCTACCAGATCTGGGCCTTCATCGTGCCGGGTCTGCACGCTCATGAGCGGAAGTGGTCGCGGGTGTTCGCCGCGGTCGCGGGGCCGCTCTTCATCGGCGGTGTCGCGATGGGCTACTACGTGCTGCCGAAGGGCCTCGCGGTGCTCATCAAGTTCACCCCGGACAACGTCGACAACCTGGTCGAGTTCACGACGTACTTCTCCTTCATCACCCGGATGCTGCTGGTCTTCGGCATCGCCATGGAGATCCCGCTGTTCGTGGTGATGCTCAACCTGGCCGGCGTGCTCTCGGGAGCGACGCTCGGGCGCTACCGGCCCTGGATCGTGATCGGCACGATGATCTTCGCGGCGGTGGCGACGCCGTCCACCGACCCGTTCTCGATGCTCATGCTCGCGGTCCCGATGCTGGTGCTGTTCGGCCTCTCCGAGGGCATCGCTCGGCTCGTCGACAAGGCCCGGGGCCGAGGCAACGCGAGCACCAGCCAGTGGGCCGACGACGAGGTCTCGCCCCTGTGAGACCACCCAAGATCGGCGAGGCCGACCCCTTCGACCTGCCCGCGTGGGTCGGCGTCGACGAGGTCACCTGGTACGCCGACTCCGGCACCCAGTTCGGCCACCGGATCTCCGGCCGGATCACCGCCGCCGGTGAGGACGACCTGGTCTGCGACCTGCTCGCGATCGACCAGGCCTACCCCCAGCAGGTCGCCGACTCGTCCTGGCGCCGGCAGGCACACCAGGCCTGGCACAACGGCCAGGTGCTCCTCGTCGAGTACGACGGTCGCCTGACCCTCGCCGTGCCCGGTCACGAGTTCAGCGCCGACCTGGTGCTGGACGCGCTCGGCCGGTTCGCGAAGGCCGTCGGGGGCCGGCCGGAGCGGTTCGTGGCGGCTCTACGGATCGGCGCCGTGGGCCGCCCCGCGCGCTGAGCCCCGCCTTAGGGCGTCTCCCAATCCCTGGGAGACACGCCCTGGTCGGTACCGCCGGATAGGCTCACGGCGTGGCCAGTCCTTCCCCCGAGATCGCCTTCCTGACCAACCCGTCCGCGGGGCGGGGCAAGGGGCGCCGTGCTCGCGACATCGCCGTGCCTCGGCTCCGTGCCGCGGGGCTGGTGGTGCGCAGCATCGAGGGCCGCGACGCCCACGAGGCGCTCGACCTGGCCCGTCAGTCCGTCGCCGACGGCATCGCGGGCCTGGTCGTGTGCGGGGGAGACGGGCTGGTCCATCTGGGCGCGCAGGCGGTCGCGGAGACCGGCGTACCACTGGGGATCGTGCCGGCCGGCACCGGCAACGACGTCGCGCGCTACCTCGACCTGCCGCGCACGGATCCGGCGGCCGCGGCCGACGTGGTGATCGCGGGAGGCCGTCGTACTCTCGACCTGGCGCGGACCGGCGACACGTACTTCGTCACCGTGCTGGCCGCCGGCTTCGACGCGGTCGTCAACGAACGCGCCAACGCGATGACCTGGCCCAGGGGCCAGATGCGCTACAACCTGGCCACGATCGCGGAGCTGCGCACGTTCAGCCCGCTGTCCTACACGCTCGACCTCGACGGCCAGGCCCACGAGGTGGAGGCGATGCTGGTCGCGGTCGGCAACGGACCCTCCTTCGGCGGGGGGCTGCGCATCACCGAGGGCGCGCTCCTCGACGACGGGCTGCTCGATGTGGTCGTGATCCGGCCGATGTCGAAGCTCGGCCTGGTCCGCGCCTACCCGAAGCTGTTCAAGGGCACCCACGTGACGCTCCCGGAGTACGAACATCACCGGGTCAAGCAGGTCACCGTGTCCACCCCCGGCATCATCGCCTACGCCGACGGCGAGCGGCTCGGCCCGCTGCCGGTGACTGTAGAGGCCGTCTCCGGCGCCCTGGAGGTCTTCGCATGAGCACCCCGTCCGAGAAGTACGCCGACTACCGCGCCGGCCGCAAGCACCCGGTCTTCCGCGACTTCGCCCAGCTCTACGACTTCCCGCTCGACGAGTTCCAGGTGAGCGCCTGCAAGGAGCTCGAGGAGGGCCGCGGCGTACTCGTCGCGGCGCCGACCGGGTCCGGCAAGACGATCGTGGGGGAGTTCGCCGTACACCTGGCCCTCGAGACGGGCCGCAAGTGCTTCTACACAACGCCGATCAAGGCGCTGTCCAACCAGAAGTACAACGACCTGGTCCGCCGCTACGGCGCCGACCGGGTCGGCCTGCTGACCGGCGACAACTCGGTCAACGGCGAGGCGCCGGTCGTCGTGATGACGACCGAGGTGCTCCGCAACATGCTGTACGCCGGCTCCCGCACTCTGTTCGGACTCGGCTTCGTCGTGATGGACGAGGTCCACTACCTCGCCGACCGGATGCGCGGCGCGGTCTGGGAGGAGGTCATCATCCACCTCCCCGAGTCGGTCTCGCTGGTGTCGCTGAGCGCCACCGTCTCCAACGCCGAGGAGTTCGGCGAGTGGCTCGAGACCGTGCGCGGCGACACCACCACGATCGTGGAGGAGACCCGCCCGGTCCCGCTCTTCCAGCACGTCATGGTCGGCAAGCGGATGCACGACCTGTTCTCCGAGAAGGACGACCACGCCAGGGCCGGCTTCGCCCGCGAGGGCGCCCAGGTCAACCCGGAGCTGCTCCGCGTGGCGCGCGACGACTGGGCCGGCACCAAGTTCCGCGACCGCCGCGACAAGAAAGGCCAGCGGGGGAGGGGCCAGCGCCCGCAGGGCCGCCGGCTCTATCTCCCGACCCGGTTCGACGTGGTCGAGCGACTCGAGCGCGACGGCCTGCTCCCCGCGATCTACTTCATCTTCAGCCGGGTCGGCTGCGACGCCGCCGTCACCCAGTGCGTCAGCGCCAACCTGCGGCTGACCTCACCCCAGGAACGCGACACGATCTTCGCCTTCGTCGAGGACAAGATGCGCGGGCTCCCCGACCAGGACCTCCACGTGCTTGGCTACCACGAGTTCCTCGACGGGCTCACCCGCGGCGTGGCCTCGCACCACGCGGGCATGCTGCCGCGATTCAAGGAGTGCGTCGAGGAACTGTTCCTGCGCGGCCTGGTCAAGGTGGTCTTCGCGACCGAGACGCTGGCGCTCGGCATCAACATGCCGGCCCGCACGGTCGTCATCGAGAAGCTCACCAAGTGGAACGGGGAGTCCCACGCCGAGATCACGCCGGGGGAGTACACCCAGCTCACCGGTCGCGCGGGTCGCCGCGGGCTCGATGTCGAGGGCCACGGGGTCGTGCTGTGGCAGCAGGGGATGAACCCGAAGGACGTGGCCGGTCTGGCCTCCACCCGGACCTACCCGCTCCGGTCGTCGTTCAGACCGTCGTACAACATGGCCGTCAACCTGGTCCACCAGTTCGGTCGCGAGCGGTCGCGCGAGCTGCTGGAGTCGTCGTTCGCCCAGTTCCAGGCCGACAAGGCCGTCGTCGGGCTGGCCCGGCAGCTGCGCAAGAGCGAGGACGCCCTCGACGGCTACCGCGAGGCCGCCCACTGCCACCTCGGCGACTTCATGGAGTACGCCGGCCTCCGCCGGCGCCTCTCCGACGCCGAGAAGAACTCCGCCCGGGCCCGGCGGCTCGATCGCCGCGACGAGGCGATCGGCTCCCTCCATGCGCTCAAGCCGGGCGACGTGATCGACGTACCGTCCGGCAAGTTCGCCGGGTACGCCGTCGTCATCGACCCCGGTCTCGCCGGCGACTCGCCCCGGCCCTACGTCATCACCGCCGAACGCCAGGCCCGACGGCTCGCCGTGACCGACTTCCCGACGCCGGTGCAGGCGCTGACCCGGCTCAAGGTGCCGCGCAACTTCAACGCCCGCGACCCGCAGATGCGCCGAGACCTCGCGTCCGCCCTGCGCACCCGCACCCACGACCTGGCGCCGCCGCCGCCGTCGCGGCGCCCGAAGGGGCCGCGGCCGGAGGGCCACGACGCCGAGATCGCGCGGCTGCGAGCCGACATGAAGGCGCACCCGTGCCACCAGTGCCCCGACCGGGAGGACCACGCCCGCTGGGCCGAGCGCTGGTTCAAGCTCGACCGCGACGCCCGCACCCTCAAGCGCCGGGTCGACAACCGCACCAACACCATCGCCCGGCAGTTCGACCGAGTCTGCGACGTACTCCTGGCCCTCAACTACCTTGCGGCGGACGGGGCCGACCTCACCGTCACCGACCGCGGCCGGCATCTGATGCGGATCTACACCGACATGGACCTGGTCGCCGCCGAGTCCATGCGCAGCGGGCTGTGGGACGAGCTCTCGCCCTCCGAGCTGGCCGCCGCGCTGTCGATCCTGGTCTTCGAGGCCCGCCGCGGCGACGACGCGACCTCGCCACGTCTCCCCAGCGGCCGGGTCCGCCAGGTGATCGCCGACATGGTGCACGTGTGGGGGCAGCTCGACGCACTCGAGCACGACCACCATCTCGACTTCCTCCGCGAGCCGGATCTCGGGTTCGCGTGGGCGGCGTACCGCTGGGCCGAGGGCGACCCCCTCGACGACGTACTTGGCGCGACCGACCTGGCCGCCGGCGACTTCGTCCGGTGGATGAAGCAGCTGCTCGACCTCGCCGACCAGGTAGCCGACGCCGCCGGCGACACCCCATTCCGCCGTACCGCCCGCCGCACCTCCGACCTCCTCCGCCACGGCGTCGTCGCCTACTCCTCCCTCAGCGAGTAGCCCGCCGAAGCCCGCCGAAGTGGCGAGAATCGCCCTTCGAGGCGGCAAGTTTGGCCCCGCGAGGCGGCAAGTTTGGCCCCGCGAGGCGGCGAGTTTGGCCCCGCGAGGCGGCGAGTTTGGC
>DASXRJ010000214.1:0-10365 GCA_036506675.1 Nocardioides sp.
AGGTGCCGACAGGGCACGGCGCCGGCGACGCGTCGTCCAGCGAGCAGTCGAGGGTGCCCACCGACGAGGCGTCCGAGACCGTCAAGCCGATCGAGGGCGATGAGGGATGGGCGGTATCCGGCGGGTCGTCGAAGGTGACGAGCGGAGCGATCGTGTCGACGACGATCGACCTGCCGCTGGAACCTGTGCGACCGTCGCTGGTGGTTGCGATGACCGTGAGGGAATGCGCCCCTTCGGCGAGATCGGTCAACGTGACCGGCGAGGAGCAGGCATACGGTCCGACGGTCTGCCCCGGATGGTTCACGGTGCAGGAGGTGGACATGGTGTACCCGGCGCCGGCAGCCGGGTCGGTGGCGGCGAAGCTCCACGACACCGTGTTCGAGTTGATGTACCCGCTGGGACCGCTGACGGAAACGGTGGGGGAAGCGGTGGGCACGCACAGCACGCGGGTCTGCATGTAGCCCGACCCGAGCGACGTCGAGCTCCAGCCGGTGAGGGAACCATTGACGGTGAGGCGCTGGTTGATCGTGATGGCCTGTCCGTCGCCCGCGACCTGGTAGGTGCCGGCGGTGAGTACGGCGGTCCCGCTGGGACAGCCGGCGGACGACGTACTGCCCCAGCCGATCGCCTCCGTGTTCCCCAGCAGCTTGGCACCGGGAATGTCCGAGGCCAGCACGCAGTTGGCGCTCACCTTCATGGTTCCGAGGTCGTTCTCGTGCCAGCCGCGCGCCTCCCAGCCGGGCCCGAGCGACGGAGCGGTGGTGAGCAGCGCCACGCCACCGGTGCCCCCGAAAGAGACCGAGCCGCCGATCACCTGGTAGTTCGAGGGACAGGTCGCCTCGCCCTCGGCCAGCTGCGAGGTGTCGTCCACCTGGAAGGTCTGCACGGGCGTCGTGATCATCGTGCCGGCCGTGAAGCTGTTCACGGAGACGCATCGGACGTGCGGGGTGACCGTGATGACCTCCGAGCCCCCGGTCTCATCGTCGACCTTGACCGAGTAACCCGCGCCCGAGCCGAGGCCCATCGTCTCCGAGTTGCGCCGCAGGTCGTCGGCCACGGACGGGACCAGCCAGCCCGCCACGGGGGCGTAGCCGCTTTGGCAGTTGACCGACGCGGTGACGACCCCGCCTCGCTGGATGGGGAAAGCAGCCCCCGTGACCTCGGTGAATGACCACGTGCGGGTCACCGCCTCGGCAGGAGTGGGCGCGATCAGCAGGCCCGAGACGAGCGCGGCGCAGGCGAGTGCGCGGATGATCCCCTTTGTCATGAGCGGAACCTACGCCAGAATCCGGGGGCCCACATGGGAAATGAATACCCAGCGACTCGGACCTCGCAGCCCACAGACTGCCACCACACTCGTCTCGGCATGGTCGGGCGCTTCCGACCTCGGCGTCAGGCGCCCTGGGGTCGCGTACGCCGGTCGCGGATCTGGGCGTTGACGGTGTGGACCGCCTGCACGAAGGCCGGCACGAAGACGTCGGCCTCGAGGACGCAGGCGGCGTGGCCGGCGTCGATCTCGTGGACCATCGCGCCGGGGATCGCGGCGGCGACGGCGCGCTGGCGCTCGGGTGGGAGGACCCAGTCGCGGGCGGTCACGATCACGGCGGTGGGTACGTCGACCTGGGGCAGCCAGGGGGTGGAGTGGAAGCGGCCGAGTGAGGCGACCGCCTGACCGACCGCCCAGGGGCTGGTCGAGCGGAACTCCGCCAGGGCCCACTGGCCCATGTCGGTCGGCTCGATCTGGAGCAGGTCGCCCGCGGCCCGGCTGGCCCGGCTGAGCACCTTCGAGCGCGCCACCGCGTGCAGGATGCCCATAGTCAGCTCCATGGCGGCGTGGAAGAGCCGCTCGCTGCCCGTCGTACGGAAGTGGTCGGTGGTGGCCGCGAGCACCAGGCCGCCGACCGTGTCGGGGTGCTGGCGCCAGAGCCGCTGCGCGACGATCGAGCCCATCGAGAAGCCGGCCACGATCGGCTCCACGAGGCCGAGCTCGTCGATCACGGCGGCGGTGTCGTCGGCGCAGTCGGAGATCAGGAAGCGCTCCGAGGCGATCCCGCGGCCGTGCCAGCGCTGGTCGAAGGTGACGACCCGATAGCGCTGGTTCAGCACTGCGAGCACGGGGAACCACGTGAGCAGCCCGGTGCAGCCGATGGCGTGCAGGAGTACGACGGCGGGCGCGTCGGGCGTAGGGCCGGGCAGGTCGGTGAGCCAGGTCCGGCCGCGGCGGGGGAGCTCCAGCCAGCGGCCCTCGGGGATCTCGACCTCGGGAAGCGGGAAGCGGTCGTGCAGCAGCGCTGCCGGTGATCTCACGTGCGCTCCTTTGCGAGTGGCCTGCTGCGCCCTAGACTAGAACAGGTTACAGTTTTGGGAGCCGCCAGGAGGAGTGACGTTGAGCGAGGAAGCCCGGGACGCCGTACGTTCCGTCGTGCGTGACGTGCTGGCCCGCGAGTCCGACTGGGCCGCGCTGGCCGCTGCCGGGCTGCTCGAGACCGGCACCGACGGGCTGGAGCTGCCCGAGGCGGCGGCCGTGCTGCACGAGCTCGGTGCCTCGGCGGCGGTCGACCTGCCCTACTGGGAGACCGTCGTCTGCGCCCTGACCGTCGCGCGCTCCGGAAGCGAGGCCCAGCGGGCCTCGCTGCTGCCTCGGGTCGCTGACGGGTCGCTGCGGCTCGCTCCGGCGCTGCGGGAGCCGGGCCGCGACCTCTTCGGTACGACGACCGCGCGGTTGGTCGACGGCCGGGTGACCGGACTCAAGACCTCTGTCGCCTTCGCCGACCGGCTCCTCGTGACCGCCCTCGACGGCGACCGGGAGGTCGTCGTGATCGTCGACAGCGGGGCCGACGGCGTGACGATGAAGCCCTCGAAGACGTCCCGGGGCACGACCGAGCACACGCTGGTGCTCGACAACGCGCCCGCCGAGATGCTCGGCGGGGCAGGCGTCCTGCGCGAGCTCGCGGCCGCCGGCCTCGTCGCGCTGGCCGCCGGACTGGTCGAGGGTGCGCGCGACCTGACCGCGGGCTATCTCAAGGAGCGCAGCCAGTTCGGGCGCCGGCTGGCGGAGTTCCAGGCGGTCGCCCAGCAGATCGCCGACGTGTTCATCGCCTCCCGCACGCTGGGGCTGGCCGCCGACAACGCGGTCTGGCGGGTCGCCAACGGACTGCCGGCCGGCGACGACCTCGCCGTGGCGGCGTACTGGGCGGCCTCGCAGGCACCCGCCGCCCTCCAGACCTGCCACCACCTGCACGGCGGCATGGGGCTGGACGTCACCTACCCGCTGCCGCGCTACTCCGCCTGGGTGACCGACCTGGCCGCCCAGCTCGGCGGCAGCGAGGCGACGCTGGAGCGGGTCGGGATCGAGGACCCGACGGCCGCGCACCTCGAGCTGACTCCGGAGCAGCGGGCGCTCAAGGCCGAGCTGCGGGCCTACTTCGAGGGGCTGATCACCCCGGCCGAGCGGGCCGAGATCATGACTGACCGGCACGGGCCGACGTACCGCGACGTCGTGCGCAGGCTCGGCAAGGACGGCTGGATGGGCGTCGGCTGGCCGACGGAGTACGGCGGCAAAGGCTTCGGCGACCTCGAGCAGACGATCTTCGCCAACGAGGCGATCCGCGCCGAGGTGCCGCTGCCCGCGGTGACGCTGCAGACCGTCGGACCGACGCTGCAGACCCACGGCAGCGACCTGCAGAAGGAGCGGTTCCTCGCCGACATCCTGGCCGGCGAGGTGCACTTCGCGATCGGCTACACCGAGCCCGACGCCGGCACCGACCTGGCCTCGCTGCGCTGCGCGGCCCGCCGCGACGGCGGCAACTACGTCGTCAACGGCCAGAAGACCTTCACCACCGGTGGCCACGCTGCTGACTACATCTGGCTCGCGGTGCGCACCGACCCGACCGCGGCGAAGCATCGCGGCATCTCGATCCTGATCGTGGACACCAAGGATCCCGGCTACTCCTGGACGCCGATCATCACCGCCGACGGCGCGCACCATGTGAACGCGACGTACTACAACGACGTGCGGGTGCCGGTCGAGATGCTGGTCGGCGAGGAGAACGAGGGCTGGCGGCTGATCACCACGCAGCTCAACCACGAGCGCGTGATGCTCGGGCCTGCCGGCCGGCTGGAGGGGCTCCGCGACCGCGTCGCCGCCTGGGCCGCGGTCCACGGCGTCGCCGGAGAGTCCGACGTACGACGGGTCCTCGGCGAGGTGACCGCGGCCTTCCGGGTCAACGAGCTGCTGAACTGGTCGGTCGCGCACGCTGCCTCCCGCGCCGAGCTGTCGGTGGCCGACGCGTCGGCCTCGAAGGTCTTCGCCAGCGAGCAGGCCCAGTGCCTGGGCCGGCTGCTGCTCGAGGTGGTGCAGCGGTACGGCGACCCGGCGGCGCCGGAGACCGCCGAGCTGGTCCAGCTGCTCGACTCTCTCGCGAAGCGGAACCTGGTGCTCACCTTCGGCGGCGGCGTCAACGAGGTCCAGCGCGAGCTGATCGCACAGTTCGGGCTCGGCCTGCCGCGGGTGCCCCGGTGAGCGGCCGGGTGAGTGAGTCGGTGAGCGAGTCGGTGCTGGCCGAGGCCACGTCGACGCACGAGGCGATCATGGCCGCGACCGAGCGGATCATGGCGTACGGCGAGACCGAGCCGCGGCCGGCCCGCGACCCGGTCAACCAGCCGATGATCAACAACTGGGTCGAGGCGATGGGCGACGCCAACCCCCGTTACCTCGCGGGCGAGGCGCCGCCCGCGATGGCCCAGGTCTGGACCATGGGCGGCCTCAACCCGCAGCGGGACCCGCGCGACCCGCTGCACGCGATGATGAACGTGCTCACCGACGCCGGCTACACCGGCGTCCTCGGCACCAACTGCGAGCAGAGCTACGACCGCTATCTGCGCGTCGGCGAGCGAGTCTCGGTCACCACCCGGCTCGAGTCCGTGGTCGGCCCCAAGCAGACCGGCATGGGGGAGGGCTACTTCGTGACCACGCTCAGCACCTGGCGGGTAGCCGAGGAGCGGGTCGCCACCATGCTGTTCCGGGTGCTGAAGTTCCGGCCGCGGACGCCGGAGCCGGTGGTCGAGCCGGTGGTCGAGGAGTTCGTCCTCCGGCCCACGATCGGCCGCGACACGTCGTACTTCTGGGAGGGTACGGCGCTCGGCGAGCTGCGGATCCAGCAGTGCGGCGCGTGCGGGGAGCTGCGGCACCCGCCCGGACCGTCGTGCCCCACCTGCCACGCGTTCGTCCGGAAGCACGTGGTCGCCTCCGGCCGCGGCACGCTCTTCTCGTACGTCGTCCACCGGCACCCGCCGATCCCCGGCTACCGGCTGCCGATCGTGATCGGGCTGGTCGACCTGGAGGAGGGACCCCGGCTGGTCGCGACTCTCGAGGGGGTCGAGGAGCCGGAGATCGGGATGCCGCTGCGGATCGGTTTCCGCAAGATCGACGAGACCCTCACCCTCCCGGTGTGGCGGAAGGCGGACGCATGAACCCCGGCGACCGACTGCCCGAGTGGACCCTGCCGATCACGCCGACGCTCGTGGTCAGCACCGCGATCGCAACCCGCGACTTCCAGGACGTGCACCACGACCGCGACCTGGCCCAGTCGTACGGCTCGAAGGACATCTTCGTCAACATCTTGACCAGCAACGGGCTCGTGCAGCGCTACGTCACCGACTCGCTGGGCGCGTACCTGCTGGTCCGGTCGATCAAGATCCGGCTCGGCGCGCCGGCGTACCCGGGCGACAGGCTGACCTTCACCGGCGAGGTCGCCTCGGCCGAGGGCGACCAGGTCACGCTCACCGTCCGCGGCCGCGTGGCCGCCGGCGACCACGTCAGCGGCACGGTCGTCGTGTCGAGAGGGGGTACGCCGTGAGCGGGCTGTCGGGGCGCGCCGCGATCGCGGGGATCGGGGCCACCGAGTTCTCCAAGGACTCCGGCCGGTCCGAGCTGCAGCTCTCGGTCGAGGCGATCCTGGCCGCGCTGGCCGACTGTGGACTGTCGCCGGGAGACGTCGATGGCCTGGTCACCTTCACGATGGACGGCTCGTCGGAGATCGCCGTGGCACGCGAGCTGGGGCTGGGCGAGCTGCGGTTCTTCAGCAGGGTCAGCTACGGCGGCGGGGCCGCGTGCGGCACCGTCCAGCAGGCGGTGATGGCGGTCGCGACCGGGGTGGCCGACGTGGTCGTGTGCTACCGCGGCTTCAACGAGCGGTCCGGGCAGCGGTTCGGCCGGACGGCGGTGTGGGCCAACGCCCAGGCCAACACCAACGGCCTCGACAACGCCTGGACCTACCCGCAGGGGCTGACCACGCCGGCGGCGACCGTGGCGATGCAGGCCCGCCGCTACCTACACGAGTACGGCGCGACCTCGGAGGACTTCGGGCGGGTGGCCGTGGCCGACCGGCTGCACGCCTCGACCAACCCGGCGGCGTTCTTCTACGGCAGGCCGATCACGCTCGCGGACCACCAGGCATCGCGGATGATCGCCGACCCGCTGCACCTGCTGGACTGCTGCCAGGAGAGCGACGGCGCGGTCGCGTTGGTCGTCGTCTCGGCAGAGCGGGCCCGAGACCTGCGGCAGCCGCCGGCTCAGGTCCTGGCCGCGGCGCAGGGGAGTGCCCCGGACCAGTTCGTGATGACGTCGTACTACCGCGACGAGATCGGCGTCCCCGAGATCGGGGTGGTCGGCCGCGAGCTGTGGCGCCAGTCGGGGCTGTCTCCTGCCGACATCCAGACCGCGGTGCTCTACGACCACTTCACCCCATATGTGCTGATGCAGCTCGAGGAGCTCGGCTTCTGCGGACGCGGCGAGGCGCCTGACTTCATCCGCGACGCGGCGATCGAGCTCGGCGGGCGGCTGCCGGTCAACACCCACGGCGGCCAGCTGGGCGAGGCGTACATCCACGGCATGAACGGGATCGCGGAGGCGGTCCGCCAGGTGCGCGGGACCGCCGTCAACCAGGTGCCGGCCGCCGAGCGGGTGCTGGTCACGGCCGGGACCGGCGTACCGACGAGCGGGCTGGTGCTCGGCCGCGGGTGATCCGGGGCCTCTGATGTCGTGTCGGCGTGCCGCACGACAGGCAGTTCGGACGACACGCCAGCGATGCCGCCGGGATCTGTGGGCGAGTCGCGCGAACTGCATGCCCTTACGCACGGACACCGCGCTCGGTCGGCCGAGGTGACGTCGCCCGGCGTTCGGTGCCGTCTCCTAGGGTGTGGCCATGGCCGACCTGCCCGTGCTCGACGCCCCGCTGACCCAGGTGGAACAACGGATCCTCGGCAGCCTGCTGGAGAAGCAGAAGACCGTCCCGGCGTCGTACCCGCTGACGCTCAACGCGCTGCGCACCGCCTGCAACCAGACCAGCAGCCGCGACCCGATCGTGGCGTACGACGAGCCGCTGCTCGAGCAGTCGTGCCGGACCCTCAAGGAGCGGGGACTGCTCCGGATCGTGTGGTCCGACTCCGGCCGGCGCACGCTGAAGTACCACCAGCTGCTCGACGAGGTGCTCGGCCTCGACGCCGCCGAGCGGGCGGTGGTGACGGTGCTGCTCCTGCGCGGCCCCAACGCGCCGGGCGAGCTGCGCAGCCGCACCGAGCGGCTGCACCCCTTCGCCGACCGCGACCAGGTCGAGGCCTGCCTGCGCGAACTGGCCGCCCGCGAGCAACCGCTGGTGCGTGAGCTGGAACGCCGGCCCGGGCAGCAGGACCGCCGCTGGATGCACCTGCTCGGCGACCAACCGGGTGCTCCCGAGCCCGAGCAGCCGGTCGACGTCGACGCGGTGATTCGCGACGGCGCCGAGGTGCGGGACGAGCGGGTGCTGGCGGCGTACACGACGGTGGCGGGCACCTACTCGACGCGGCTCGCCGAAGAGCTGGACAACTTGCCTTTCGAGCGCTGGCTGCTCGGCCGGATCGCGGAGGAGGCAGCGGGATATCCGGTCGCCGACGCCGGGTGCGGACCGGGTCACGTGACTGCGTATCTCGCCTCGCTCGGCGCCGAGGCCACCGGCTTCGACCTGACGCCGGCGATGGTCGAGCAGGCACGGGCGAACTTCCCCGGCCAGTCCTTCGAGGTCGGCGACCTGCGGCGCCTGCTCAAGCCCCGGACCGCGGACGGGTGGGGCGCGGTGCTCGGGTGGTACTCCCTGGTCCACCTCGCCGGCTCCGAGCTCGCTCCCGCGGTGGCGGCGATGGCGCGGACGCTCCGTCCGGGCGGCTTGCTGGTGCTGGCGCTGCACGCCGGACCCGGCGTCATCCATCGCGATGAGTGGTGGGAGCACGAGGTCGACCTCGACTTCGTGCTGCACGACCCTGAACAGGTGGTCGCCTTGATGCTCGCAACCGGTCTCACCGACATCGAGTCGTATGTGCGGAGCCCGCTGGAGCAGCGCGGCGAGACGACCCGCCGTCTCTACGTGTTGGGTCGGCTGCCGGGCTGAGCCGCGCCCCGGGCCTGGCGTGCGCGCCCGGTGACGAGGCCGACGTCGACCCGGTCGGAGATGGTGCAGGTGCCGCCGAGGTTGCACGCCACCGTGGCGTACCCCGTCTGCAGCCCGGACGCCGTGTCGACGTACTGCAGCCGCACCATCAGCTGCTTGAGAGGCGGGGACGTCGGCGTGCTGAACCGGTTGAACGACGGCTGGTTCTCCACGCCGCCCGCGGTGCCGAGCTGGTCGACCACCGTCCAGGTGACCTGGTCGCCGTCGGTGTTCCACACCACCCAGGGACCGTCCTGCTCATGCAGGTGTCCCACGTCGACGATGCCGGGCGGGAGGTCGGGGATGCCGTCGTCGTACGGCACGGTGGCGCTGCCGCGCAGGGAGCGCAGCGACTCCAGCGAGTCCAGGCCGAGGTAGCCCGCGACGGCGTCCGGCTGGTGCAGGAGTACGACGCGTGGTCGCTCGTCGACCGCATCGCGCAGCTGGGCGCCGAGCTCCTGTTCGGTGATGCCGGACTCGTTGGTGATGATCCCGCCGAAGAGCGTCTTGTGCTCGCGGTCGTCGTACCCCGACACCCGGAGACCGTCGACCTCGAGCGAGTCCGGGTCGGGCAGCAGGACGCCGTCGTCCTCGAGCTGCTGGCGGGTGGCGGTCGAGTCGTGGTCACCTCCGACGGCGGCCACGGGCAGGTCCTCGAAGACCTCCGACTCCGCGGCGACGTAGCCCGCCTCCGCGACCGTGCCGTTGGAAGTCACGTCTCCGGCGATCGTGCGCAGGGCGAACGCGTCACGGCCGAGCGCGGCGACCAGGTCGGCGTACAGGTCGGTGCGCACGTGCACCCCGACGAAACTGCCTTGGGGATCGGCCTCGGCCAGGATGATCCGCTCGCCGGGCTGGGGGGCCAGGTCGTCGGCGCGCGCGGCCAAGGCGACCGCGAAGCTGTCGCGGGCCGCGGACTCGTACCGCTCGGCTCGCTCGCGGCTGCGCTCGAGGTTCTTGGCGATGAACGGCTGGACCTGCTCGGCCACCTCGTGGGTCTCGGGGCTGGCGAAGCTCAGCCGCGGGTCGCTCGACAGGGGGTACGCCGACGCCACGGGTCCGTTGCAGGGCCAGGCTTCGAACATCCGCCAAGCCGCGACGCTCGAGACGCCGGTGGCCGCGGCCACCAGCAGCAGCGCCACCGCCAGCTCCCGTGGCATCGGAGCCTCGCGCCAGCGACGCCGGGGGAGCAGCAGGAACAGTCCGGCGCCACCCACCAGGGCTGCGGGGATCTCGTCTCCGAGCAGATGGGTGCGCAACCCGTCGTTGAACTTCTCCGAGTAGGCGCCGACCACCCGGTTCGGGTCGTTGATGAAGACCACGTTGGCCTCGATGAACGCGGGGTCGACGTACGACGCGAGGGTGCCTCCGGCTTCCGGCGGCCCGGTCGCCCGGGCGTAGGCGCCGAAACCTTGGGAGCCGGTCCGGTCCCAGTACACCTTCCCGAACAGACCGGTGTCGAGCGTGGAGCGACCGTTGTGGCACAGGCTCACCTCGACCGGGAAGGTGCCGAGGCGGTCGGAGAAGTGCACCCCTTCGACGGCTCGCTCCAGGGCGACCGGGAGGAAGATCAGCGCCGCGGCGACCGCGCACCCGGCGTACGCCGCGACGGCAGGCAGCCAGCGGCGACCCTGGACCCCCACCCGGCCGATCCACGAAGCGCGGCGACCGAAATCCACGCGTTCACGGTACAAGTGATCGCGCGCGCCGGTAGGGCGAACCCCCGAGAGGGGTCAGCTATGGGTGAGCACGCAGTCGGCCAGGGCGCGGGAGCCGTCGCGGTCGCCGCCCGCGATGCTGGCCGAGGCGACCACCCGGTCGCCCTCGCGCCAGCCCTGGACCCGGATCGTGTCGCCCGGGAACACCACGCCGGCGAAGCGAGCGCCGAAGCCGTGCACCCGGG
>DASXRJ010000215.1:0-3230 GCA_036506675.1 Nocardioides sp.
CATACAGCCGCTTGCGCCCCTCCCGGCCGGCCACCGCGACCTCGCCGCGCTTGACCAGGAAGTTGAGCATCATGATGACGTTCTTGTTGTTGTTCCATCCGGACGACGCCCACGGTTTCACGCAGGTGTCGGGCAGCTCGCTCGCGGGCAGCGGCCCGTCCGCGCGCAGCAGCTCGAGGATGTCGTGCCGACAACCGTTGTTGACGGCGAGCCAGTCCCGCCGCTCCAGCTGCCAGTCCAAGCTGTCGCCGGTGTCGTCGTCCCAGGCGGCCATCTCCGCGCGGTAGAGCGCGAGGTCCTCGGCCGGCCGCAGGTACCCCTCCAGGTCGACCAGCCGCTGCTCGTCGGCGGCGTCGCGCAGCTCCTGTCTCGAGTACGACGACCCGATCCGGCTCCAGCACACCAGGTCGGCGTTGGGCGCGACCGTCGCGGTCAGGTCGTCCTGCAGCAGCGTCAGATGGCGTACGACGTCGAGCGGGTCGTCCTGCCGCGTGTCCAGCAGCTGCGCCTGCACCGCGATCCGGCGCGCCTCGGCCCGCGACAGCTCATGGACGGTGGTCACGGGACGAGACTAATTGACCCCTCCGACACCGCGCTCGAGACCGAAGCCGGCACCGAGTCGCTTGCCGACGGCCGCCGTTCCCGGACGCCTAACGTCCGCAATCCGCACTACGTTCGGTCTCGTCACCGACTTCGTTCGACTTCCACCGAGGAGACCCACTCATGGCCGAAGTACTGCTGTTCCACCACATCCAGGGGCTCACCCCCGGCGTCGTCGCGTTCGCCGACGAGCTGCGCGCCGCCGGACACACCGTGCACACCCCCGACCTGTTCGAGGGCCGCACGTTCGACTCCATCGAGGCCGGCCAGGCCTACCTGGGAGAGGTCGGCTTCCAGAACGTCGGCGAGCGCGCTCTGCGAGAGGCCGAGGGGCTCCCGCCCGAGCTCGTGTACGCCGGCTTCTCGCTCGGCGTCATGCCCGCCCAGCAGCTCGCGCAGACCCGAGCGGGCGCCCGAGGTGCCCTGCTCTTCCACGCGTGCGCGCCCGCGAAGGAGTTCGGCACGTGGCCCGCCGGCCTGCCCGCCCAGATCCACGGGATGGACGCCGACCCGTTCTTCGCCGACGAGGGCGACATCGACGCGGCCCGAGCCCTGGTCGAGGAGGCCGACCGGGTCGAGCTCTTCGTCTACCCGGGCGACCAGCACCTGTTCGCCGACAGCTCGCTGGCGTCGGACGACCGGGAGGCGGCGGCCCTCCTCACCAGCCGCGCCCTCGCCTTCCTCGCCGGGCTCTAGCCAGGACCGGCCCCCCAGCGGACGTCATACGGAGGGAGCCGTAGACGGCTCGCTCCGTATGACGTCCCGGGGGTCACCCCGACCGGGTTGTCGGATTCGGCCGAGCGCCGTTCGTCGTACGGGCATGAACACCGACGAGAAGACCCTGCTGATCCGCCATCTCCAGACTCAGCGCCGGCACGTGCGGGGCATCCTGGAGGGCCTGACCGACGAGCAGCTGCGCCGGCCGGTGCTGCCGTCGGGGTGGCACTGCCTCGGGCTGGTCCGGCACCTGACCCTGTCTGACGAGCACTACTGGTTCGGGGCGGTGGTGGGCGGGGAGCCGCTGGACTTCCCCGAGGGGCCGGGTGCCGACTGGCAGGTTGGGGAGGACGAACCGGCCGAGGCCGTGCTCGCGGCGTACGCCGAACAGGTCGCCCGCTCCGACGACATCATCCGCGACACCGACCTCGACGCTGCGCCGAAGTGGCCCGACCCGGCGTGGCAGGCGTGGGGGATGGACTTCCCGGACCTGCGCTCGATCCTGATGCACGTGATCACCGAGACCGCCGTACACGCGGGGCATCTCGACGCGGTGCGCGAGCTGATCGACGGCCGGCAGTGGATCGTGCTCGCCTAGCGGGCCGGGTCGTCCGGGTCGCGTTGGGCGGGTCGGGTCGACTCGGGGCCGGGTAGTTGTCGAGCAGTCGGCCTATGGTGCCGACCGGAACCATAGACCGAGTGGGCGCAAGGGCTGTCGGCGACCGGTCCTTGCCCCGCGGATGCCTCCCGACAAAACTGGCCCGGTTGTCGGATTCGGACGCCGGCCGATCGTCGTACTGGCGACACGTCAACCAGCAGGAGGAACCATGAAGTACATGATGTTCGTCGTCGCCGACCCCGCCGCGGCCGCCGAGGCCGAGCCGTCCGAGAACGACATCTCCATCGACCAGTGGCTGGCCGAGGTCGAGGGCAAGCGAATCACCGGCGACCGGCTGCGCGGAGTCGCCGACGCGACCACGGTCCGGGTGAGCCGGGGCGAGGTGCTGGTGACCGACGGTCCGTTCACCGAGTCGAAGGAGTGGATCGCCGGCTTCGACATCCTCGAGTGCGACGACCTCGACGAGGCGATCGAGATCGCCTCCCGGCACCCGCAGGCCAACGGCGGCAAGCTCGAGCTGCGACCCTTCTGGACGGCAGACGAATGACCCGCGAGTGACCAGCGAGTACGACGCGGCCGCGGCCGAGGCGATCACCTCGGTCGTGGCCGCCGAGCGGGCCGGCCTGGTGGCGACCCTGATCCGGCTGACCGGCGACTGGGACCTGGCCGAGGACTGCGTCCAGGACGCCGTCGAGAAGGCGCTCGCGCGCTGGCCGTACGACGGCGTACCCCGATCGCCCGGGGCATGGCTCACCACGGTGGCCAGGAGGCGTGCTCTCGACGTACTCCGCAGGCGCACCTCCGAGCGCGCCAAGCTGCAGGAGGTGGCGGTCATGGAGGCACGGGCCGACAAACCGGCAGGCGCGCGGGTCGGCGGCTGGCGGGACCCGATGTCCGACGACCTGCTCGGGCTGATCTTCACCTGCTGCCACCCCGCGCTCGCGCTCGACGGCCGGGTGGCGCTGACGCTCAAGACCGTCGCCGGCCTGTCGACGGCCGAGATCGCCCGCGCCTTCCTGGTCTCCGAGGCGACCCTGTCGCAGCGGTTGCTGCGCACCAAGCGCAAGATCGCGCACGCCGGCATCCCGTACAGGGTGCCGCCCGACGACCTGCTCGCCGAGCGGACCAGCGGCGTACTCGCGGTGCTCTACCTGATCTTCAACGAGGGCTACGGCCGCGCCGAGGAGCACCTGGCGGGCGAGGCGCTGCGGCTGACCCGGCTGCTGGTCGACCTGATGCCCGACGAGGACGAGGCCCGGGGGCTGCTCGGGCTGGTGACCCTGCAGCAGGCCCG
>DASXRJ010000216.1:0-16402 GCA_036506675.1 Nocardioides sp.
GCCGCCGCCGCCGAACCCACCGGTCACCCTCGGGCTCAACGAGTTCGGTGAGGCCGGCATCAACCTGACCGACGCCGGCGTGTTCTCGCCGAACGTCTGCACGGCCTTCGGCAAGACCTACGCCGTGAGCCGGTCGTCCGGTAACTCCGGCACCGCGCAGATGAAGGATCTGGTCGGCCCGGGCAACATCGACATCCGCAACTGTGGCCGCGTCATCATCCGCAAGGTGACCGTCCCCAGCCCGGACCCGACTGACACCACGTTCAACTACACGACCACGGGCGGCCTGGACCCGGCCACCTTCGGTCTGAAGAACGGTGAGTCCCGCGATTACGGCGGCGCGGTTCATGCAGGGGCCTACAGCGTCACGGAGACGGACCCGGCCCCGACGTTCGCGTTCACCAGCCTCGACTGCTCGGCTTCTGAGACAGGGGACGGTACGACGATCAATGTCTCTGGTGCCACGGCCAGCTTCAACCTCGCGGCGAACGACACCGTGGACTGCACGTACACCAACACGCTGCAGACGGGCGCGATCCTGGTCACCAAGACCCGGAAGCACGCTGCCGACGGACCGGGTGACCACCCGCACGCCGGTGTCGACTTCACGGTCAACGGGGTCACGAAGACCACCGACGCCAACGGCCAGGCCTGCTTCGACGGGCTGACCTTCGGCACCTACACCGTGCACGAGACGGTGCCGGCTGGCTACCACGGTGAGGCGGACAAGGACGTCGTGGTCGACAACACGGCCACGTGCTCCGACAGCCCGTACGTCGGCGAGACGGTCGCCTTCCACAACACGCCGCTCACCAACCTGAGCGTCAGTGTGGACTCTCAGGTTCCCGGTGGTACGTCGTCGACGATCGACTGTGGTACGGCGGGATCCGCGGGACCCGGCGATGACATCACACTCAGCGCCGACGACCTGGAGCCGCAAACGATCACCTGCACCATCGTGATCGACCCGTGATTCACCCCCAGAGAAACGGATCGATCAACCGGTAGCGACTAACGCGACCGCAACGGCACAGAGCCCAAGGCCCACGCCTTGGGCTCTGTGTACGCGTTCGTGCAGCACCAGCGTGGCGAGCAGCACGGTGAAGGCGGGGTAGAGCGAGGTCAGAACCGCGGCGACCGCCAGCAGGCCGCCCTGGGTGGCCAGCAGGAAGCAGAGCACCGCTGCTGAGGCCAGCAACCCCGCCGCCAGCCCCCAGAGCTGGGATCGAGCCGTGGGCCGCCACGACGCTCCGAGGACGACCGCGGTGACCGCGATGGCGACGGAGCCGGTGCCCTGGCTCACGACCAGCGGCCAGAACCCCGCGGACGCCGGCACCTGACCCATGGCCGAGAACAGCAGTCCGAAGCCGAGACCGGCGAGTACGCCGTCGAGCAGCCCGGCCGCGAGCCCACCGGCCGAGTCCGGCTCCTGGGAGACCAGCCAGATGCCCGGCAGAGCGGCCACGATCCCCAGCCAGACCAGCGCGGTCGGCCGCTCTCCGGTGGCGACCCCGACGACCACCGGGACTACGGCGGCCCCCACCGCCGACACGGGAGCCACCACGCCCATCCGGCCGGCCGCCAGCCCGCGGTAGAGGAACGCGCTCCCCAGCCCGCTCCCGAGGCCGGACAACGCGCCCCAGGCCAGGTCGGAGGCGGACGGGTCACCGTCCCTGGAGAGAGCCAGCAGCAGCGCGCCGAGCAGGCCGCCGACGCCGGCCAGGAAGGCGACCGGCCAGGCCGTCGTACGCCGCGAGGCCAGGCCACCCACGAAGTCGGACAGGCCGTAGGCCGCGGCCGCGGCCAGGGCGAGTACGACGCCCATCAGGTGACGATCACTCCGACCGTCCACGTGAATGTGGCCAGCAGCGCCGCCGTCAGCTCGATGGCGATGCTCCAGCCGACCGCCTTGAGGGCGTGCTGGGTCGACGGCCAAGCCATTCCGGCGCCCACGCGGCGGCGCTCGGCGACGTAGACGCCGCCGACGAACCCTACGAACAGGCCGACGTACGGGATCACGAACAAGCCGACCAGGGCCGCGAGCGCTCCCCAGGTGAGGGTCGAGTTGGGTACGCCGGCGTCGCGGAGCCGGTTGCGCGGCACGACGTACTTGACGACCGTGCCGATCACCAGGAACGTCGCCGCGATCGAGAAGACGATCCAGCCCGTGGCGGTCTGCACTTCGAGCGCCCAGACCAGGAGCGCCCCGAGGATGAGGATGCTGCCGGGGAGGATCGGCACGATGATGCCGGCAAGGCCGACCAGGATGGCGATGCCGACGGCAAGGTCAGTCAGGGTCACGGGCGTCAGCCTGTCACACGGCCCCAGCGACGCCCCCAGGAACACAGCGATGCCCCGGACGGTGTCCGGGGCATCGCAAGCGTCGGTGGGTGCCGGGCACCCGGCGGTCAGTCGTCGGTAGCGGAACTCGGGGTGGCGGCCAGCTTGTGGGTCTCGTCCACGACGGTCGCGGCAACCTCGCGCAGCTTGTCGCCGTGCTCGCGCGCGTGGTGAGCGCAGAAGAGCAGCTCACCGCCGCTCTGGAGCTGGACGCGCAAGTAGGCCTGGGCTCCGCAACGGTCGCAGCGGTCGGCCGCGGTCAGGGTGGCTCCTGGGGCAACTGCTGTAGTCACATCGGCCTCATTTCTCTCCATTGGTACCCGGCTCAACGTAGCGGGTGGCCCAAGGATTCCCTCCCGTGGCCCACTCCCACGTGTCACCAGACACACCACTCTGGTCCCATCCAATCATGGGAAGCATTCCCCACCGGGACGGTGCCCAACCGCGGAATCTTCCAATCTGCTGTCTACGAAACGGATGACTACCCGAATTGTGACGCCGACCCACCCGTCCGCGTCTACGGTTTGGCCAAACGGATTCGATCGTGTCCACATCGTGACAAGTCGGGATCTTCGGGACGGACGCGTTCAGGGCGTGCCTGCCGGGAGCGCGTGCCGAGCGAAGGTAGATTCTGAGAACACCTCCGACATCCGGGCACCAGCCCGGGGAGGCACCGGAAACAGACAGGATCATCGTGACCGAGGCCCCGACCCGCCCCAGCCGCAAGGAACCCAAGATCGACAACACGTACAACGCCGCGCACCTCCTGGTCCTGGAGGGGCTGGAGGCCGTCCGCAAGCGGCCCGGCATGTACATCGGGTCCACCGACACCCGCGGCCTGATGCACTGCGTGTGGGAGATCATCGACAACGGCGTGGACGAGGCGCTGGCCGGCGCCGCCAAGCGGGTCGAGATCACCCTCCACCCCGACGACTCCGTCGAGGTGCACGACGACGGGCGCGGCATCCCCACCGACAAGGAGCCCAAGACCGGGCTGCCCGGTGTCGAGGTCGTGGCGACCAAGCTGCACGCGGGCGGCAAGTTCGGCGGCGGGTCGTACGTCGCTACGGGTGGTCTGCACGGCGTGGGTCTCTCGGTGGTCAACGCGCTGTCGTCGCGGATGGACATCGACGTCGACCGGTCGCCGTCCGCGCAGGGCATCAGCTTCCACCGCGGCGTACCCGGGGTGTTCGCGGGCGAGGGACCGAAGGCGGCGTTCACGGCGCGGTCGGGGCTCAGCCGCAAGGGCAAGCGAGTCGCGAAGGGCACCTCCGGCACCCGGATCCGGTTCTGGCCGGACCGGCAGATCTTCACGAAGGACGCGTCGTTCACCTTCGACGAGCTGGTCACCCGGGCCCGGCAGACGTCGTTCATCGTGCCCGGTCTCGAGCTCGTGATCCGCGATGCGCGCGCCTCCGCCAACGGTGGGGAGGTCGTGGAGGAGACCTTCCGGCACGCCGGCGGGATCGCCGAGTACGCCGAGTTCCTCTCGGCCGGCGAGCCGGTCTCCGACGTACTCCGGCTGCGTGGCACCGAGACGTTCACCGAGACCGTGCCGCTGCTCGACGACAAGGGGCACATGACCCCGCAGGAGGTCGAGCGCGAGCTCGAGGTCGACGTCGCGCTGCGCTGGAGCTCGGGCTACGACACCGAGCTGCGCTCCTACGTCAACGTGATCGCCACGCCGAAGGGCGGCACGCACGTGAGCGGCTTCGAGGCGGCCGTCACCCAGACGTTCAACGAGGTCATGAGCGCCACGAAGGTGCTCAAGGTCAACGACGACAAGGTGATCAAGGACGACGTACTCGAGGGCATGACCGCGGTGGTCACGGTCCGGCTGGCCGAGCCGCAGTTCGAGGGGCAGACCAAGGAGATCCTCGGTACGCCGGCCGCTCGGGCCATCGTCAAGAAGGTCGTCTCGTCGGAGCTGAAGGGCTTCCTGACCTCCTCGAAGCGGGCCGAGAAGGCGCAGGCCCGGCTGGTCATGGAGAAGGTGCTCGGGGCCTCCAAGACCCGGATCGCGGCCCGCCAGCACAAGGAGACCCAGCGCCGCAAGAACGCCCTGGAGTCCTCGGCGCTGCCGGCCAAGCTCGCCGACTGCCGGTCCAACGACACCGAGCGCAGCGAGCTCTTCATCGTCGAGGGAGACTCCGCGCTCGGTACGGCGAAGCTCGCCCGCGACTCGGAGTTCCAGGCGCTGCTGCCGATCCGCGGCAAGATCCTCAACGTGCAGAAGGCGTCGGTCGGCGACATGCTCAAGAACGCCGAGTGCGCCTCGATCATCCAGGTGGTAGGCGCCGGCTCCGGCCGCACCTTCGACATCGACGCGACCCGCTACGGCCGGATCATCTTCATGGCCGACGCCGACTCCGACGGCGCGCACATCCGCTGCCTGCTGGCCACGCTGTTCTTCAAGTACATGCCCGACCTGATCGCCGCCGGCCGCGTCTTCACCGCGGTGCCGCCGCTGCACCGGATCGAGCTGACCAACCCCAAGAAGGGGATGGAGAAGTACGTCTACACCTACTCCGACGCCGAGCTGCACCGGAGGCTGGCCGAGCTCAAGAAGAAGAACCTGCGCTGGAAGGAGCCACCCCAGCGCTACAAGGGTCTCGGTGAGATGGACGCCGACCAGCTGGCCGAGACGACGATGGACCCGCGACGTCGTACCCTCCGGCGGATCACGGCCGACGACGCCGAGTCCGCCGCCAAGGTCTTCGAGCTGCTGATGGGCTCCGAGGTCGCCCCGCGCAAGGAGTTCATCGTGCAGGGTGCCTACGAGGTCGACGTCGAGGCCCTCGACGCCTGAGCCGGGCGGACGTCATACGCAGTGAGCCATCTATGGCTCGCGGTGGATGACGTCCCGAGGCTGAGCGAGCGTCAGAACTTCTGCTCGATCAGGCCGGTGTCGACGTAGTACATGAACCCGCCGACCTTGACGGTCTCGGGGATGAGCGGGTGCGAGCGGACCTTCTGCACGTCCTCCTGCAGCGACGCGATCTGGTCGGTGATCACGTGGAAGGGCTGCCAGGTGGCGTCGCGGCCGGCGGACCTGCCGACCTTGACCCGCAGCTCCTGCTCGGTGTTGGCGGCCATCGCGCAGCGGGTGTGGGGGATGACCAGGACCCGCTCGACGCCGAGCAGGTGTACGCCGAGGACCAGCGCCTCGAGGGCCTGCGAGGTGATCCGGCCACCCGGGTTGCGGAAGATCTTGGCGTCGCCGTGCCGGAGACCGAGCATCCGCAGCGGGTCGATCCGGGAGTCCATGCAGGTCACGATCGCGACCCCCGCGTGAGCCACGCCGTCGAAGCCGGCGAACTCGAACGTGGCCGCGAACTCCTTGTTGGCCTTGATCAGGTCGTCGAAGTCACCCACGGCGCCACCGTAACCGACGTACTCGGCCCGGCGCCGCGCCGCCCGACCGCTGGATGCCTACGCTGGCGGCCATGAGGGTCACCCGACGCGGACTTCTGGCGGGCGGCGCGCTCGGAGTGGGTACGGCGGTCGGTGCCGGCGCTCTCGTCGAGTACGACGTCCTGCCCGGCCGCACTCGCGCCTACGACCTGCTCGGGCTCGACGGCGGCGACGGCGTCATTCCGGACGTGCCCACGGGGTCGGTCGAGCGCGGCGAGCTCGACGGGCTGGGTTGGAGGATCTTCCACCCACCGGGGGAGCCGACGCGGCTGCCCGTCGTGGTCGCGCTGGGCGGTGCGCACCAGCGCGTGGAGTCGCTGGAGAACGACCTCGGGCTGGGGGCGTTCCTGGCGGCGTCGGGGGAGCGGTTCGCGATCGCCGGGATCGAGGGCGAGGGCTCCTACTGGCACCCGCGCAAAGACGGCAGCGACACCGGACGGACCGTGCTCGAGCACTTCCTGCCGCTGCTCGGCGAGCGCGGCCTCGACATGACCCGGCCTGGCTTCCTGGGCTGGTCGATGGGCGGGTACGGCGCCCTCCTGCTCGCCACCGAGCGGGTCGAGGCGGGGCAGCCGGTCGGTCCGATCGCCGCGACCAGCCCCGCGGTCTGGACGTCGTACGGCGACAGCACCGGCGGGGCGTTCGACAGCCAGGAGGACTTCGACGAGTACGGCATCTTCGGCCGTACCGACCTGCTCGACGGGCTCGACGTGCGGATCGACTGCGGCCGGGGCGACCCGTTCTACCGCAACGTGGTGGAGCTGACCGGGCGGGTCGAGGCCGACGTACACCTGGAGGCCGGCGACCATACGGCCGGGTACTGGACGCGAGTGCTCCCCGCCCAGCTGGCCTGGCTGGGCGGGCGCCTGACTGCAGAGGAGTCAGCCGCCGACGCGCAGTAGCTCGCCGGTGTCGAGGTCGCGGGTCCGGGCGGTGTGGAACAGCACGATCGCGAGCGCACCCGCGATGAGCGCGCAGACCGCGGCGCCCTGGAAGACCGCGTGCTCCTGGGTGATCGCCCGCTCGACCGGCGACATCGAGTCGGGAGCGGAGTAGAACCGGCGCAGGCCGATCGTGGTCAGCGCGGAGATGCCGATCAGCATGCCGACCATCCGGGCCACCACGACCAGAGCCGAGGCCACGCCGTGGACGGCGTCGTCGGTGGAGGCCAGCAGCGCTGCGTTGACCGGCGCCAGGGCCAGGCCGAAGCCGAGGCCGCCAATCACCAGCGCGACGTTGCAGCCGAAGCCCTCGAGCGAGGTGAGGTCCCAGCGGCCCATCAGGACGAAGCCCAGCGTCGCCGCGAGCATGCCGACCGCGGTGATGACACCGACCGGCAGGCGCCGGGTGAGCAGGCCTCCGGCCACCGCGCCGACCGGGAGCGCGATCAGGAAGCGCAACAGCACGAGCGCGGCCATCAGCTGGCTGTCGGGGTACGTCGTCGTACGGGCGAAGAGCGGGATGTCGATCAGCGCGGCGATCAGCGCCGACCCGACGAAGAAGCTCACCACGAGCGCGCCCCACGCCGGAACCTTGCGTACGGCGCCGCGCGGGATCAGCGGGTTGGCCGCCCGGCGCAGGTGCACGAGCAGCAGCAAGGTGGCGACGGCCGCGCCGGCGAGGTACCAGTAGCCCTGGTCGGAGAAAACCTGAATCTGCGGGTCCGCGGTCGCGAAGGCCAGGATCACGCCGCCCAGCGCCACGCCCAGGAGGGCGGCCCCGGTGAGGTCTGCGTCGAGCAGGCTCCGGGTCCAGCTGCGTACGTCGACCAGCGGCCGCTTGGCGAACGCGCACCAGCCGAAGAACGCCGCCAGCAGCGCCAGCGTCAGCAGCCCGACGGGAGTGATCCAGCGGCTCTCGCCGACGTACGGGATGAAGATCGTGCCGACCGTGAGGTCGCGCATCATCGCGGCCGGCCGGATCACGGTGATCGCGCCGGCGACCAGCGTCAGGGCCAGGAGTACGACGCCGACCGGGTCGGGTCGCGACCGGCGTACCGGGGCGTCGGCCGGAGACCCTGTTGGGCCCTGCGTCGGGCTCTGCGTCGGGCCCTGCGTCGAGCCCTGCGTCGGGCCATGCGTCGGGCCCTGCGTCGGGCCCTGCGTGGTCGCCCCGGCGATCGCCCGGATCGCGGCCGCCATCACCAGCCCGACCGCGAGGTTGATCGCGAAGATCGCCCGCCAGTCCGCGATCGCCAGCACCACGGCGCCGAAGAGCGGGCCGAGGACGCTGCCGAGCTCCTGGACGGCGGAGACCACGCCGAGCGGTACGCCGCGGCGCTGCACCGGGTAGAGGTCGGCGACCAGGGCCAGGGTCGCGGGCACCAGCCCACCACCGCCGACGCCCTGCAGGAAGCGGCCCACGACCATGCTCGGCATGTCATAGGAGAACGCCGTCACCAGCGATCCGACGCCGAAGACCACCAGGGACATCACCAGCACCGGCACCCGGCCGCGCAGGTCGGCGATCCGGCCGATGAGCGGCAGCATGGCGACGTACCCGAGGAGGAAGCCGGAGATGATCGGGGCGGCCCGCTGCAGCTGGTCGAGGGGTACGCCGGCGCTCATCATCATGTCCGGCAGCGCCAGCACGACGACGTAGGTGTCGGCCGCCGCGAAGGCGACCGCTACCGAGGCCAGCGCGAGCAGCAGGCTGTGACCGCGGGCGGTGGAGCCGGCGGCGGGGGCATGAGCGCTCATGGCGCGGCGATGTCCTTTTCGGTGCCGTAGTCGGTGAAGTCGACGACGTAGGTGTTGTCCTCGGCGCCCTTGTAGAACTGCCCGGTCAGCACCACCTCGCGCAGCTCGCCGTTGGAGGCGATGGTGTACGTCGCGTCGAAGTCGTCACCGGTCGCGCTCGGGATCAGCGCCTCGACGTTCGCCGCCGGAACGGTGCCGGTGTACTCGGTGAGAATCTCCTTGTTGTCCTTGCCGCCGCGGACCTCGTCGCCCTTCTCGACGTTCTCGGTCGCGGTGAGGAGGTTGGAGACACCGGTGTCGGGGTCGATCAACAGCGCCGGCTCGGGAGCGCCGTACTCGCCGGGGTCGACCTCGGAGTAGCCGTTGCTCAGCGGGGTGTCGGCGTACGTCTTGCCGTCGACGCCGATGACCGGGATATCGAAGGTGCCGAGCGCGGTCTTGACGGTGATGCTGCCCTCGAACGCCGGCGCGTGGGTGACGATGCCGGACGCCTTGGAGACGCCGGTGACGCCGTCGGGGAGGTCGTCGGTCGACAGGTCGAGCTGTACGCCGGACGTCTCGTCTAGCGTCTTCTTCGACAGCGTCATCACCTCCTCCGGCGTACGACCTTCGCTCACGGAGGGCGCGGACTTCGAGCAGCCGGACAGCGCCAGGCCGGTAGCGAGCGCGAGCGCCGCCAGAGTTCGGGTCTTCGACATGCGCTCAGCCTTCCATAGGGTTAACGGGCGCAAACCTGTCGTCGAAGCTCGCCGACACCGGACCCGCGCACGCCGCGATCGGCTGGCTTCCGGGCGTGCCGGAACCGTCGCGTCGGCCGTTGGCCTGGGGCAGGTCGATCGGGGCGCCGCTGGCCGCGGCCGCCCGCGCGGGCGCCGGGCCGGCCCAGGCGAAGACCAGGGTGTCCTCGCCCTTGAGGAAGCGATGGCAACGTACGCCGCCGGTGCCGCGCCCCTTGGGCGGGTACTCCGAAAACGGCGTGACCTTGACCGCGCCGGCCTCGGTGCCTGGCAGCGCCGTCGACGAGCCGGAGGCGGTCACCACGACCGCGCCCTCCGGGTCGAGCAGCGTGCCGAACCACGACGCCTGCTGCCCGGCGGCGACCCGGATGCCGGCGATGCCGCCCCCGGAGCGGCCCTGCGGCCGGACCGCGTCGGCGCCGAAGTGCAGCAGCTGCGCGTCGGAGGTGACGAAGCAGAGCGTCTCGCTGCCCGTGGTCAACTCGACCGCTCCGACGACCTCGTCGCCGTCCTTGAGCGTGATGACGTCCCACTCGTCCTTGCCGAGCACCTCCGGGTTGACCCGCTTGACCACGCCCTGGCGGGTGCCGAGGGCCAGGCCCGGGCCGTCGGCGGGAAGCGAGGTGAGCGCCAGCACGCGCTCGCCGGTGGCGAGCGAGAGCACCTCGCTGACCGGTAGCCCGCCCTGCAGGTTGGGGTCGTTGGCCGAGGCCGGGATCGCCGGCAGGTCGAGCACGCCGAACTTCACCAGCCGGCCGCGCGTGGTCAGCGCGCCGACCTCGCCGCGGGCGGTGGTGCGGACCGCAGAGACGACCACGTCGTGGTTGGTGCGAGACCCGCCGACGCCCGGCGACTCGTCGGTGGCCGAACGGGCCAGCAGCCCGCTGGAGGACAGGAACGCGAAGCAGGGGTCGTCGGCCACCTCGAGGGGTACGGCGGTCGTCGCGACCGTCGTACCGGCGGACTCGAGCAGGACCGTGCGCCGCGGCGTGCCGTAGGTGCGCGCGACCTCGCCGAGCTCGTCGGAGACGACCTTCCGGAGCAGCTTCTCGTCGGCCAGGATCGCGTCGAGCTCGTCGATCGTGCGCTGCAGCTCGGACTGCTCCTTCTCGAGCTCGATCCGGCTGTACTTGGTCAGCCGGCGCAGCGGCATGTCGAGGATGTAGTCGGCCTGGATCTCGGTGAGGTCGAAGATGTCGATCAACCGCGCCTTGGCCGCGGCCGCGTTGTCGGAGGACCGGATCACCTGGATGACCTCGTCGATGTCGAGGATCGCGAGCAGCAGGCCCTCGACCAGGTGCAGGCGGTCGGCCGCCTTGCCGCGGCGGAACACCGAGCGACGGCGTACGACGTCGAAGCGGTGACCCAGGAAGACCTCGAGCAGCTCCTTGAGACCCAGCGTGCGCGGCTGGCCGTCGACCAGCGCCACGGTGTTGATGCCGAAGGAGTCCTCCATCGGGGTGAGCTTGTAGAGCTGCTCGAGCAGCGCCTCGGGATGGAAGCCGTTCTTGACCTCGATGACCAGGTGCAGCCCCTTGTTGCGGTCGGTGAGGTCCTTGATGTCGGAGATGCCCTGGAGCTTCTTGCCCTGGACCAGCACCTTGATCCGCTCGATGACCCGCTCGGTGCCGACGCCGTACGGGAGCTCGGTGACGACGATGCCCTTGCGGCGCGCGGTGATCGACTCGACCCGGGCGGTGGCACGCATCTTGAAGACGCCGCGGCCGGTCTCGTAGGCGTCGCGGATGCCGTCGAGCCCGACGATCTTGCCGCCGGTGGGCAGGTCCGGCCCCGGGATGAACCGCATCAGGTCGTCGAGGTTCGCCTTGGGGTGCGTGATCAGGTGCCGCAGCGCCTGCACGACCTCGACCAGGTTGTGGGGCGCGATGTTGGTGGCCATGCCGACCGCGATGCCCGTGGTGCCGTTGACGATCAGGTTGGGGATCGCCGACGGCAGCACCGACGGCTCCAGCTCGCGGCTGTCGTAGTTGGCCTTGAAGTCGACCGTGTCCTCGTCGATCGAGGCGGTCATCGCCAGCGCCGCCGGCGCCATCCGGCACTCGGTATATCGCATTGCCGCCGGGGGGTCGTCAGGAGAACCGAAGTTTCCGTGCCCGTCGACCATCGGCAGCCGCAGCGACCAGGGCTGGGCCATCCGGACCAGGGCGTCGTAGATCGCGCCGTCGCCGTGGGGGTGCAGCCGACCCATCACCTCGCCGACCACGCGGGCGCTCTTGACGTGCCCTCGGTCGGGGCGCAGGCCCATGTCGTTCATGGTGTGCAGGATCCGGCGCTGCACCGGCTTGAGACCGTCGCGGGCGTCGGGCAGGGCCCGGGAGTAGATGACGGAGTAGGCGTACTCGAGGTACGACGCCCGCATCTCGTCGCCCACGTCGATGTCGAGGATGTGCTCCTCGAAGTCGTCGGGGAGCGGCTGCTTCACTTTCGGTGGTGCCATGGGGGCATTCTCGCCGTTGGCCCAAGAGGTTCGACGGCGGGCGCGCCGCATGTGGGGGTTCACGCTAGATTTTCGGCCATGGACACCGGTGAACAACCTCTCCCCGGGGCCGCCGACGCGCCATCCGAGCATGCTGCCGAGCCGGCTAGCGAGCCTGCCTCTCACGGGGGACCGGTCCACGAGGCGCCGCGGCACTGGGAGGCCGACGTACTGCTGCGGGACGGGCGTACGGCGCACATCCGGCCGATCCGGGATGACGACGAGGACCTGCTCGTCGACTTCTACTCCCGGGTCTCCGACGAGTCGAAGTACTACCGCTTCTTCACCCCGATGCCGTACCTCTCGGCCCGCGACGTACGCCGCTTCACCCACGTCGACCACGTCGACCGGGTGGCGTTCGTGGTGCTGGTGGCCGAGAAGATGATCGCCGTCGGCCGGTACGACGTGGTCGAGCCCGGCCAGGCCGAGGTGGCCTTCCTGGTGGAGGACCAGCACCAGGGCCGGGGGATCGCCCAGCTGCTGCTCGAACACCTCGCGCAGGCCGGCCGGGAGCGGGGCGTGGAGCGGTTCGTCGCCGAGGTGCTCCCGGACAACTCCCGGATGATCCAGACCTTCCGCGACGCCGGCTACCACGTGGCCAGCGGCTACGAGGACGGCGTGATGGCGCTGGAGTTCGCCATCGACCCCACCGACACCGCCATCGGCGTGATGCAGGACCGCGAGCACCGTGCGGAGTCGGCGTCGATCGAGGCGTTCTTCAACGCCAAGTCGGTGGCGGTCATCGGAGCCTCGCGGCGCCAGGACACGATCGGCCAGGCGCTGGTGCGCAACCTGGTCACCGGTGACTTCACCGGCCGGGTCTACGCGGTCAACCCGTCGGCGGGCGCGGTCTCCGGCCTGCCGGCGTACAAGAGCGTGACCGAGATCCCGGACGACGTCGACGTGGCCATCGTGGCGGTGCCGGCCGACGCGGTGCAGGACGTCGTACTCGACTGTGCGGCGAAGGGCGTGCACGGGCTGGTGGTGATCTCCTCCGGCTTCGCCGAGACCGGCGACGAGGGGCGGCGACGGCAGCGGCGGCTGGTCGGGCTGGCCCGCTCGTACGGGCTGCGGCTGATCGGCCCCAACTGCCTCGGCGTCATCAACACCGACCCCGAGGTGAGTCTCAACGCGTCGCTCGCCTCGACCCTGCCCCCGCGCGGGCGGGCCGGGTTCTTCTGCCAGTCGGGAGCGCTCGGCACCGCGATCCTGGAGAAGGTCGGCAACCGCGGGCTGGGTCTCTCGACGTTCGTCAGCGCCGGCAACCGCGCCGACGTGTCGGGCAACGACCTGCTGCAGTACTGGGAGGAGGACGACTCCACGGAGGTCGTGCTGCTCTACCTCGAGTCGATCGGCAACCCGCGGAAGTTCTCGCGGATCGCGCGGCGGGTCTCGCGGCGCAAGCCGGTGATCGCGGTCCGGTCCGGGCGGACGACGCAGGGCGTGCCGATGGGACACGCCGTACGCCAGATCGCGGCGCCGGCCCAGGCGGTCGACGCGATGTTCCGGCAGGCGGGCGTGATCCAGGTCGACACGCTCGACGAGATGTTCGACGTGGCCCAGCTGCTCGCGCACCAGCCGCTGCCGACGGGACGGCGGGTGGCCGTGGTCGGCAACTCCGACGCGCTCGGGCTGTTGGCCGCCGACGCGGCCGCGGCCGTCGGGCTGGTCGTCGAGAAGTCGGTCGCACTGGGCGCCGAGGCGACCGCGGAGGACTTCGAGAACGCCCTCGACGACGCCATCGACGACCCGGAGGTCGACTCGGTCGTCGCGGTCTACATCCCGCCCCTGAACGTCTCGGGCGAGGAGGTCGCCAACGTGCTGGCGGCCGTGGGGGAGCAGTCCGACAAGCCGCTGGTGTCGACCTTCCTCGGCGCCGAGGGCGTGCCCGAGCTGCTGCGGGTGCCCGACGTCGCGGGCTCCACGGCGGGCCGCGGGTCGGTGCCGTCGTACCCGGCGGTCGAGGCGGCGGTGCGGGCGCTGGCCCGGGTGGTCGGATACGCCTCGTGGCTGCGGCAGCCGGAGGACCACTCCGCGCTGCCCGAGCCCGACGTCGACCACCTGGCGGCCAAGCGGCTGGTCAACGAGATCCTGATGCGCTCTCCCGAGGGGCGCGACCTGACCGAGGAGGAGCTGCGCGGGCTGCTGGCGGCGTACGGCATCGAGCTCTGGGAGACGATCCCGGTCACCACACAGGCGGAGGCGACCGAGGCCGCCGAACGGCTCGGCTGGAACGTCGTACTCAAGGCGACGGCGGAGCACCTGCGCAACCGCCCGGACCAGGCCCACGTGTGGCGCAACATCGACGACGCCACCCAGATGGCGGACGCGTGGGCGACCCTGGACGAGGTGATCACCGACCCGACCAACGCGGGCTTCATCGTGCAGCGCAACGCCGGACCCGGCGTGCCGGTCTCGATCGGGGGGCTGGAGGACCCGCTGTTCGGGCCGGTGGTGTCGTTCGGCATCAGCGGGCCGTTGACCGAGCTGCTCGAGGACAAGTCGTACCGGATCCCGCCGCTGGAGGCCGCCGACGCGGCGTCGATGGTGCGCGAGATCAAGGCGGCGCCGATGCTGTTCGGCTACCGAGGCAGCGAGCCGGTCGAGGTCGAGGGGATCGAGCGGCTGGTCCGGCTCGTGTCGGAGCTCAAGAACGACCTTCCGCAGGTGCGGTCGCTGGACCTGTCGCTGGTGCTGGCGGGCGGCGACGGGGCCGCCGTACTCACGGCGTCGGGGCGGGTCGAGCCGGTCGCCGACCCCCGCTCCGACTGGTTCGTACGCCGCCTCAACGCCATGCCGTCGGACACCCTCACCGACTGAGCCTTGCTCGGCCTTCGGACGTGGCCGGAGACCCCAGTCTCGAGCCTGGCCTACGAAGGCTATGGACGGCTCGGCGGCGCCCTGGGAAGAGTGGTGAGTGCCGTAAGACCGGTCTCGGGAAACCTCAGCAGGGGGAGTGCGTCATGGCCGTCTTTCCGAACGGGCAGTTTCGTCCAGTCGCCAGGTTCCAGCCCGGCGGGTCCCTACACCTCGAGTCGCCCGGACAGCGGCGGGTCGTCCTCCACACCGCCGTCTCCAACAAGTCCTCACTGTTCGACAGCATGAACGTGCCCGGTACGCCGACCTCGCACTTCTACGTCGACAAGACTGGCGGGGTCGAGCAGTACGTCGACACCGACATCCGCTCGTCGGCCAACCTCGAGGGCAACCACGACTGCCTGACCATCGAGAGCTGGGACGGATTCGGCGTGGTCTGGCACGACGGTGACCCGGTGCCCCCGTGGAACGAGGACCAGGTGGCCGGACTGATCGGCCTGGTGGCCTGGCTGTGTGAGACCCACGGGATCCCCGCCCAGCGGCTGACGTCCTCCCTGCCCGGTACCCGAGGCATCGGGTGGCATCGCCAGGGGATCGACGGCGACTTCCCGCGCGGCCTGCTGTCCGGCCGGGTGCGCGACGGCGAGCTGTGGTCGGAGTCCCGCGGCAAGGCCTGCCCCGGCGATGCGCGGATCCGGCAGGTCGGCAAGACGGTCATCCCCGGCGTGGTGGCGGCGCCGGCCGGCGACCTGGCGGGCCGGTCCATGGGCAGCGAGCCGGACACGGCTCCGGGGCTGCCGACGGTCTCCCTGCGTAACGTCCAGCAACAGGCCCAGGCGCTGCGACCGTTCCCCGGCGTCCGGCAGGTCCAGCGGGCGCTCAACAAGGAGCTGAAGCTGCGGCTGAAGGTGAACGGCCTGTTCGACCCGGCCACCAGGGCGGCGTACCAGCGCTGGCAGGAGAAGCAGGAGTTCTCCGGTGCCGACGCCGATGGGGTCCCGGGTTCGATGACCCTCAACAAGCTCGGCGCGGGCCGGTTCAGGGTGGTGGACGAGGACTAGCGGTCATCTCCGGGGTTGACGCTGCCGCCGCGTGACGCCCGTCCGCGTGACAGACTGCCCGCATGCACAGCTTTGCCACGGCAGACGAGGCACAACACCTGCGGTCGGCGATCGAGCGGACCGGGTACTACCCCGAGATCGTCAACGACGGCGTCGCCACCGCGGTGGCCGGCGAACGTGTGGTGTCGTTCTACGTCCACCACGAGCCCACGATCGAGGGCGACGAGGTACGCCGCCACATCACCGTCATCGCGCTGACGCCCAGCCGGCTGATCCTCGCGCACACCGACGAGCACGCGGGCGACGACCTGCTGCCCGAGCCCTACACCTCCACCTCGACCGAGGCGATCTCGCTGTCCTCGGTGCGCTCTGTGGTGGTGACCCGGATGGTCGCCAACCCGACCTCGGGACCGCGGCCGGCCGCCGAAGCGGTGCTGACCATCGGCTGGGGCGGCGTTGGCCGGATCGACCTCGAACCGGCCGGCTGCTCCGACCCGCAGTGCGACGCCGACCACGGCTACACCGGTGTCCTCGCCTCCGACGACTTCTCGCTGCGGGTGTCCGCGGCGGCCGACGGCACCGAAGCGGTTGCGGGACTGCTGGCGTTCGCGACGTCGCTCTCCGCGGCGACGCAGAGCAGTCCAGCACCGGGCCACCCCCAGTCCTCGTGACCGAGTTCGTCGAGCCGGCCTACCACCAGCACGCGCTCTCCGACGTCCTCCCCGCCGTGGCCGCGGCCCTGCAGGTGCCGGCCTTCGACCCGGTCGCACCCGGCTCGCTGCTGCTGCCCGACGCCCAGTCGTACGTCGTGTTCCTGGTCGACGGGCTCGGCTCGAC
>DASXRJ010000217.1:0-4414 GCA_036506675.1 Nocardioides sp.
CGAAGCGGAACTCGGGCCACTGGTCCGCCGGTGGCAGGCGGTCTCGGCAGAAGGAGTCGACGTGTGCGGAGGGCATCAGCTCCATGCCTCGAAACGTATTGCCCGATCGCAACGACCGTCAAGGGCGCGCGATATGTCGTCGGGTGCGCTGCGGCTCCGATCTCCGTGTCCTACTGCCGCTGTCGCCCCGGGCAGGCAGAATGGGGGAGTGCCCCTCTACCGTGACGAAGCGATCGTGCTGCGCACCCACAAGCTGGGTGAGGCCGACCGGATCATCACGCTGCTGAGCCGGTCGAACGGCCGGATCCGCGCCGTCGCCAAGGGTGTACGACGCACCACCTCGCGCTGGGGCTCCCGACTGGAGCCGTTCACCCACGTCGACCTGCAGCTGGCCGAGGGCCGGAGCCTCGATGTGATCACCCAGGCCGAGACGCTGACGCCGTTCCACTCCCGGCTCGGCCTCGACTACGACCGCTACACGGCCGGCACCGTGATGCTGGAGACCGCGGACCGGCTGGTGACCGAGGAGAAGCAGCCGGCGCTGCAGCACTTCCTGCTGCTGGTCGGCGGCCTGCGCACGATGACCTCCGAGGCGCGCCGGCCCGGCGAGGTGCTCGACTCCTACCTGCTGCGCTCGCTGGCGGTGGCCGGCTACGCGCCGTCGTTCGACTCGTGCGCGCGGTGCGGGAAGGCCGGACCGCACCGGTCGTTCAGCCCGGCCGCCGGGGGAGTGCTGTGCGGCGACTGCCGGCTCCCGGGCTCGGCCAACCCCGCGGCGGAGACGGTCGCGCTGCTCGGCGCGCTGCTGGCCGGCGACTGGCCGGTCGTCGAGGCGGCCGACCCGAGGCACGTCCGGCAGGCGAGTGGCCTCGTGGCGGCGTACCTCTCGTGGCATCTGGAGCGCGGCCTGCGCTCCATGGCGTACGTCGAGCGCTAGACCTGCGCCTCGGGCTCCGCCGGCACGTGGCTGACGTGCCGGGTCGGCCGCGGCTGGCGGGCCATCCACGCCTCGACGCACTCGTTGAAGCGGCGCAGCGCGGTGCCGAACCGGTCGCGCTCCTCGTCGGTCCACCCGCCGACCACGGTGGCCAGCATCTCCCTCCGGTGGGCGCGGGCCTGTTCGATCGCGCTTCGACCGTCGTCGGTGAGTCGCAGCAGGCTGGCCCGCCGGTCGCTCGGATCCACGGACTTCTCGGCGAGCCCGAGGTTGACCACGACCTGCACCTGGCGGGTGATCGTCGACGGGTCGAGCGTGAACTTCGTGGCGATGGTGCCCAGCCGCTGTGGGCCCTCGTCGAGGAGCAGGCAGAGGATGCCGTAGCTGGAGCGCTCGAGCAGGATGTCGCCGGACGCGGTGCGCACGTGGATGGCCTGGGTCCTGCGGAGCAGACGCGAGAGCTGCTGCTCGATCTCGTCCGTAGCGTCGTCCACCCCGGTACCTCCCGTGGTCGCTTCAGTCAGCCGCCGACCCCCATGGGCGGCACACTATCGTTTGCCGGGTGCCGCGTCCCGTGAAACGACCTACTCCGCACCCGTCCGGAGCAACTCCGCCGCCCATTCCCCGCGAGCTCGTGCCCGAGCACGTCGCGATCGTGATGGACGGCAACGGTCGTTGGGCAAAGGAGCGCGGGCTGCCGCGCACGGCCGGCCATGCCGAGGGCGAGTCCTCGCTGTTCGACGTGGTCGAGGGTGCGATCGAGATCGGGGTCAAGGCGATCTCGGCGTACGCGTTCTCGACGGAGAACTGGTCGCGCTCCCCGGACGAGGTGAAGTTCCTGATGGGCTTCAACCGCGACGTCATCCGGCGCCGCCGCGACGAGATGCACGACCTCGGGGTCCGCGTGCGGTGGGCGGGCCGGGCGCCGCGGCTGTGGAAGTCGGTGATCAAGGAGCTCCAGGTCGCCGAGCAGCTGACCCGCGACAACGACGTACTCACGCTGACCATGTGCGTCAACTACGGCGGCCGGGCCGAGCTCGCCGACGCCGCCCGCTCCATCGGCCGTGCCGTGGCCGCCGGCCGGCTCAACCCGGAGAAGATCGACGAGAAGACCTTCGCGAGGCACCTCTACGTGCCGGAGCTCCCGGACGCCGATCTGGTCTGGCGTACGTCGGGCGAACAGCGACTCTCCAACTTCATGCTCTGGCAGGCGGCGTACTCGGAGCTCGTCTTCACCGACGTCCTCTGGCCCGACGTCGACCGTCGTCACCTCTGGGCCGCCATCGACACCTATGCCCGCCGCAACCGCAGATACGGATCCGCCTAGTCGCCGAAGTGGCGAGATCGGCCCCTCGAAGTGGCGAGAAGGGCCCCGCGAGGTGGCGAAAATGGCGCTTCGCGAAGTGGCGAGAACGGCCCCGCGAGGTGGCGAAAATTGCCCGTCGAGGTGGCGAAAATGTCCTCGCGACCGCACCAGGGCCGGCGTGGCGAACGGCAGGGTGCCTCTGGCCCGTTGTGAGGGTTCGCGCACCCTGGGGGTGACACCGGTCCGGGGGCGACGTTCACTGAAAGGTGCCACGGGGAGGCCATCCACCTCAAGGGAGTCATCATGTCCGCACGTCACGTATCTCGGACGCTTGGCGGCCTCGTCGCCGCCCTTGCCCTGCTGGCCGTTACGGCCGGCCCGGCCGCTGCTCACGAGTGTTTCGTCGCCAGTCGTTCCGACCAGGGGAATGCCGCCGTTTCGGCGCACTCCAGCGCCTGGGCGACCGTTTCGCTCTACACGATCGTCACCGAGTTCATTGGCCAGTCGCCCGAGGTCGGCGACTGTGTGGTCGCGGCCGCGCCGGACGCCGGCGTACCGACGACGTTCCTCTTCGGCGGCAAGCAGGCCCTGGGCTCCGAGGGCGTGATCATGGAGAACAACCCGAACGACTGGCTGATGTCCGACGGGCGTGGCATCGACCACGCCGAGGACGTGTACGGCGAAGCCGTCTTCGGGCTGATCCTCGCCTGCGGCGGAGGGTTCTGAGGGCCGGCGGGCTCCGCGAGACCGCGGGTGATCCTCAGATCCCCGTTGTGCGGATCAACCAGCTGGTCTCGCGGAGTTCGTCATTACCCTCGTCGGCCAAACTCGCCACCTCGGCGGGCCAAACTCGCCACCTCGGCGGGCCAAACTCGCCACCTCGGCGGGCCAAACTCGCCACCTCGGCGGGCCAAGAACGCCACCTCGGCGGGTTAGCGGCAGTCGGGGCAGGTGCCGAAGATCTCCAGGGTGTGGGACACGTCGGCGTACCCGTGCTCGGTCGCGATCGCCCGGGTCCAGCGCTCGACGGCCGGGCCCTCCACCTCGACCGTGGCGCCGCACGAGCGGCAGACCAGATGGTGGTGGTGGGTGTCGGAGCAGCGCCGGTAGATCGCCTCGCCGTCCTCGGTGCGGAGTACGTCGACCTCGCCCGCGTCGGCCAGCTTCTGCAGGGTCCGGTAGACCGTGGCGAGCCCGACCGACGTACCCCTCTTGTGCAGCAGGTCGTGGATCTCCTGGGCCGACCGGAAGTCGCGGAAGGACTGCAGCACCTCGGCCACCGCCAGCCGCTGCCGGGTCGGTCGCGCGCCCGCCAGGCCCGGCCGGTCAGTGCTCGTCATAGTGCCTCCCGTGTACGGCGTGCCGGTGGCCGTCGTGGACGTAGTCGACATGGTCTCCGTGCGGGACGGCCGGGTGACCGCAGGCGTCGCCGTGCTGGTGTGCGTGCTCCTCGGTCGCGACCTCGTGGTGGTCGGGCTCCAGGTCCTGGAACGGCGCGAGCAGCCGCTGCCGGCGCCGCAGCAGGATCCCGATCGGCCAGGTGAGCGCGAACCCGGTCAGCGACACCAGCACGATCGTCGCGCCGGGCGCGACCGTGGCCTGGTACGACGCGAACGCCGCCACGATCAGCCCCACCAGCGCAGCGCCGGTGCCGAGCGCCATCGCCAGCCCGAGCGTCGTACGGAACGAGCGGGTGACCTGCTGGGCGGTCGCGACCGGCACCACCATCAGCGCCGAGACCAGCAGCAGCCCGACCGTACGCATCGCGACGGTCACGCTGACCGCCGCCAGCACCCCCACCAGCAGGTTGTAGAAGCGCACGTTGAGGCCGGCGACCCGGGCGAAGTCCTCGTCCTGGGCCACCGCGAACAGCTGCGGCGCCAGCCCGACGCAGATCACCACGACGACGGCCGCCAGCACGATGGTGCTGACGACGTCCTCGCCGGAGGCGGTGGTGATCGACCCGAAGAGGTAGAACTGCAGGCGCGAGGCGCTCTGCCCGCCCAGCCCGGTGAGGAGTACGCCGCCCGCCAGGCCGCCGTAGAAGAGGAGCGCCAGCGCGACGTCTCCGTTGGTGTGGCCGCGTTCGCGGATCAGCTCGATGAGCACCGCACCGAGCGCGCACACGACGACCGCGGTCCAGGTCGGCGAGGAGCCGGTCAGCAGGCCCA
>DASXRJ010000218.1:0-3370 GCA_036506675.1 Nocardioides sp.
ACCCCGGCCCGGCCCCCGGAAGCCACGCGCGGGCGGTTGGCACCCCAGGAGTGGTCGCCGACTCGCGGATGCCGCGACTGCTCGACCTCTAACCGGCCGGCTGGGACTTCACGAACTCGCGGATCCCCTGGAGCAGCGCGACGGCGTACCGCTGGCGACCGCGCCGCGACTCCATGATCTTGGCCTCGCCGTCGTCGCGCATGTTGCCGCACTCGACCATCGCGACCGGGATGTCGGAGAGGTTGAGGGTGGCCAGGTCGGCGCGGAAGGCGAGGCCGTCGCCGCCCCCGCGGTACGTCGACCGGTCGAACCCGGCGGCCACCATCGCGTCCCGCAGGTCGACCGCGAGCCGCTTGGACACGCCGTACACGTCATCGGTCCAGCCGTCCAGCAGCCTCGGGGCGATCACATGGAAGCCGTGGCCGCTCCACGACCCGTCGGCGTGGATGCTGACCTTGAGGTCGGCGTGGATCTTGTTGCCGGCCCGGCCACGTTCGTCGACGCACGGGCCCCATTTGTCTTCGGAGTTGTCGTGCCGAGTGAGTACGACGTGCGCGCCACTGTGCCTCAGCGCCCGAGCCAGCCGCATGGCCACGTCGTACGTGAACGTCGCCTCGGGATAGCCGTCGTTGGTGGAGGTGCCGGTGGTGTTGCAGATCTTCTCGAACCCGCCGGCCGGCACCATCTCGGTGATCTCGCTGGGGAAGTTCCGGTTGCCCAGCCGATGGCCCGGGTCGATCACGATGACCTTGCCCTTCAGCCAGCGGGTCGGCTCGGCGGGCCCGGTCTGTTCGGGAGCGCCGGTCACCTTCTTGGTGAGCGTGGAGTTGTCCGGCGTCGGATCCGCGGTGGGATCGGCGCTCGGCCGCTGCCAGGTGTCCAGCGCGAACGCGCCCGCCACCAGTGCGAGGACCACCGCCGCGGTCGCCGCACCGGCCAGCAGGAGGGCCCTCGTCCTCACCTCAGACACTCGCCCGGGTCACTCGTAGCCCAGGATCTCCTTGCGGCGGTCCGCCCAGGCCAGGGCCGACGCGATCGCCTCGTCGATGCTGAGCTCGGTCTGCCAGCCGAGCAGCGTGCCGGCGCGGTCGACGTTCGCGAACGCACCCACCGCGTCGCCCGGCCGCGGCGGCGCCTCGGTGATCGGGACCTTCGCGCCGAAGACCCGCTCGAACGACGCCACCAGCTCGCGGACGGTGACCCCGTCGCCGCGGCCGATGTTGATGACGGTGCTCGGCTCGCCGACCGCGGCCAGCACCTTGTCGAACTGCTCGATCGCGCGCACGTGGGCGCGGGCGAGGTCCCACACGTGGATGTAGTCGCGGATGCCCGTGCCGTCGCGGGTGGGGTGCTCGGTGCCGGTGATCGTGAACGAGTCCTTCTGCCCGCGGGCGGCCAGCACCAACTGGCCGAGCACGTGCGAGGGCTCCTTGACGTAGATGCCCGACTCGAGGTCCGGGTCGGAGCCGATCGGGTTGAAGTAGCGAAGGATGATCGCCCGCAGGTCGGTGGCGCGGGCCATGTCCTCGAGGACCTCTTCCATCATCCGCTTGGTCCGCGCGTACGGCGACGTCGGCTCGAGCCGGTCGTCCTCGATCACCTCGAAGTCGGGCTTGAGCGCGTAGAGCGAGGCCGAGGAGGAGAACAGCACCCGCGGCTTGCCGAGCGCGACCAGCTGGTCGAACAGCTCGAGCGACTTGGCGACGTTGTCGCGGTAGTACTCGTACGGCTTCTCCACCGACTCCGGCACGATGATCCGGGCCGCCATGTGAATCGTCGCGTCGATGTCGGGGTGCTCCTCGACGATCCGGCTCAGCAGCGCCCGGTCGGAGATGTCGCCCTCGTAGAAGATCCGGTCCTTGACGAAGGCCAGCGGCCCGGTCAGGAGCGAGTCCAGGATGACCGGCGTGTGGCCGGCCTCCTCGAGCGCCTTGGCGGTGGTCGATCCGATGTAGCCGGCGCCGCCGGTCACGAGAACCTTCATGTCGATCACCCTACGGCGTCCCGCGTGAACGGGCCGACCGGGTGCGCGAGCGCTGGCCGGTCGCCTCAAGCAGGATGGGCACGTGACCAGTCGACCGCCAGCGCACCTGACCGACGATGAGTTCTCCTGGGCGAGCCGCCACCTGCCGATCGCGTGCGTGGACATCTTGCCGGTGGTGCGGGATGCCAGCGGGCGAGTCGCGAGCGTCGGCCTGATCCGGCGCGACTCACCGTTCGGCCCGGTGTGGTGCCAGGTCGGTGGCCGCTTGCTCTACGGCGAGACTCTCGACGAGGGCGCCCAGCGGCACATCTCGGAGACACTGGGCGATGTCGCGGCCACCGTCGGCGACGAGCCGTTCTTCGTCAATGAGTACTTCCCGCAGCCGCGCCCTCCGCATGGGGTCGACCCCCGCAAACACGCCGTCGCGGTCTGCTTCACGGCAGACTTGGGCGACGCTCGCATCACCACCGGCGGTGAGGCGACCGACTTCGCGTGGTTCAACGTCGACGCACTACCCGACGACCTGTGGCCGGGTACCCGCCGGATGCTCGACGTCATGGTCGGCGAATCGGGGTGGCGTGACGAGGGGGCGTCGTACGACGCTCTGGTGGCCCGCGAGGTGTCCCACAACGGGCTGATGTGGCAGACACCCACGCTGACCATGACCGCCATGGCGTTCCTCATGACCATCGCACTCGGCGACGGCTCCCAGTGGGGCCGAGCGCTGGCCGCGCTGCTGAGCGCCACCGTGGCGCTGGTCAGCATCCAACTGATGCTGAAGCACAGTTACAACCAGCTGACCGACGCCAACGCGCTGTGGACGATCGAGCGTTCTCGGGGCATGCGACAGGTACACGCACCGACGCCGCCGTCACGAGCGCGAGGGGCGATCGGCTGGCTGCAGCGCCGGCGTAGCCGCACCTGGTGGGTGGCCGCGCTCGGCCTGTTCGGGCTGGCGTCGATCGTCGTGCTCGTGCTGGCGATTCTGGGGGTCTGAGGAGCTCAGGGCTGGTCGAGCAGCCCGAGCAGGTAGTCGCCGTACCCGCTCTTGACCAGCGGCTCGGCGCGCTCGGCCAGCTCGGCGTTGCTGAGGAAGCCCATCCGCCAGGCGACCTCCTCGGGGCACCCGATCTTGAGCCCCTGCCGCCCCTCCAGCGTGCGCACGAAGTTGGACGCGTCGTTGAGGTCGTCGAAGGTCCCGGTGTCGAGCCAGGCCGTGCCGCGGGGCAGCACCTCGACCTGCAGCTGACCCTGCTCGAGGTAGATCCGGTTGAGGTCGGTGATCTCGAGCTCCCCGCGCGCGGAGGGCTTCAGCGACGCGGCATGCTCGACGACGGTGTTGTCGTAGAAGTACAGCCCGGGCACGGCGTACGACGACTTCGGGTG
>DASXRJ010000219.1:0-22596 GCA_036506675.1 Nocardioides sp.
GGTAGGAGTGTAGCAAGTGCTACAGTGTTGTGTAGCACTTGCTACATACGTGCGAAAGGAATCATCAGGTTCGGCGTCTTCGGCCTCCTGCTGGCGGCCATCGCCACCGAGGTGGCTGCCACGTCGGCCCTGCCACGCGCCAACGGCTTCCGCGACCCGATGTGGAGCGGGCTGGTGCTCTTCGGGTACGCCGTCTCGATCTGGCTGCTCGCCATCGTGGTCCGGCACCTGCCGGTCTCGGTGACGTACGCCGTCTGGTCCGGCGTCGGCACCGCCTCGATCGCCCTCATCGGTGCGATGTGGCTGGGTGAGTCGTGGGACTGGATCACCGTGTGCGCGCTGGTGCTGATCGTGGTCGGTGTCGTGGTGCTCAACCTGCACGGCGCGCACTGATCCCAGCCGTCAGCTCCAGTCGACCGAGAAGTACTGCGTCTCACGGAAGGCGCGCACGCCCTCGCCGGCTCCCTCGCGTCCGATCCCGCTCTGCTTCACGCCGCCGAACGGTGCGGCCGGGTCGGAGACGACGCCCCGGTTGACGCCGACCATGCCCGCGTCGATCCGCTCGGCGAGCTGGAGCGCCCACTTGAGGTCGCGGGAGTAGACGTAGGCGGCCAGTCCCAGCTCGCTGTCGTTGACCTGGGCGAGGAGGTCGGCCTCGTCGGTCCAGGTCACGACCGGCGCCACCGGGCCGAACACCTCCTCCCGCACCACGCTCGCGTCGGAGGGTACGTCGACCAGCAGCGTCGGCGGGTAGAAGTGGCCGTCGAGCTCGGGCGCCGGCGCCTGGTGGCTGACCCGGGCGCCCCGCGCCAGGGCGTCGGCCACCAGCTCGGTCACCCCGGCCACCGCCTTCGCGCTGATCAGCGGGCCGATCGTCGTACCGTCGGAGAAGGCGCTGCCGACCCGCAGCGACTCGATCGCGGCGCCGAAGCCCTCGACGAACCGGTCGGCGACCGACGCGTGCACGTAGAACCGGTTGGCCGCCGTGCAGGCCTGCCCGCCGTTGCGGAACTTCGCGATCAGCGCGCCCTGCACCGCGGCGTCGACGTCGGCGTCCGCGGCGACCACGAACGGGGCGTTGCCGCCGAGCTCCATCGACGAGTTGACCACCCGGTCGGCGGCCTGGGCGAGCAGCCGCCGGCCCACCCCGGTCGAGCCGGTGAACGACAGCTTGCGCACCCGCGCGTCCTCGAGCCAGGCGGTGACGACGGTGGCGGCGTCGGTGGTCGGTACGACGTTGACGACGCCGGCCGGCACCCCGGCCCGGTCCATCAGCCGCGCCAGCGCGATCGCGGTCAGCGGCGTCTCCGCCGCCGGCTTGAGTACGACGGTGCAGCCGGCCGCGAGCGCTGGACCGATCTTGCGGGTGGCCATGGCCGCCGGGAAGTTCCACGGCGTCACCAGCGCGGCAACCCCGACCGGCCGGGTGGTCACGATCGTGCGGGTCCCGCCCGCCGGCGACTCGGCGTACCCACCGTCGGGGCGGACCGCCTCCTCGGCGAACCAGCGGAAGAACTCCGCCGCATAGGTCACCTCGGCGCGGGCGTCCGCGAGCGACTTGCCGTTCTCGGCGGAGATCAGGGCGGCCAGCGACTCGTTCTCCTCGAGCATCAGCTCGAAGGTCCGGCGCAGCGCCTCGGAGCGCTGGCGAGGAGCGGTGGCGGCCCAGCCGGGGAAGGCCGCGGCGGCCGCGTCGACCGCCGCGGTCGCGTCCGCCGCGCCGGCGTCGGGAACGCGGGCGAGGAGCTGCCCGGTGGCCGGGTCGGTGACGTCGAAGGTCGGCCCGGCGGCGACGCTCCGGCCGCCGACGTACAACCCGCGCTCGGGCTCGAGCGCCGCGATGTCGGCCAGGACCGCGTCGGGCAGCCCGCTGTGGGACAACCCGGCGTGGGCGGCACCGAGCGCCGTCATCGGACCGCCTCGAAGACCGCGTCGAGCACGTCGCAGGCATCGGCCAGCAGCTCGTCGGTGATCGACAGGGGCGGCAGGAAGCGCAGCACGTTGCCGTAGGTGCCACAGGTGAGTACGACGACCCCTTGCGCATGTGCCGCGGCCGCGACCCGAGCGGCGAGAGTGGCGTCCGGCTCGCGCGTGCCGGCCCTGACCAGCTCGACGGCGAGCATGGCGCCGCGACCGCGGACGTCGCCGACCCGCGGGTCCCGCTGCTGGAGGGCGGTCAGCCGCTCGGTCATGGTCTTGCCGATCTCCAGGGCGCGGTCGACCAGGCCGTCCTGCTCGATGGTCTCGATCACCGCCAGGGCGGCGGCACAGGCCAGCGGGTTGCCGCCGTACGTGCCACCGAGGCCGCCGACGTGCGCGGCGTCCATGATCTCGGCGCGGCCGGTGACCGCGCTGAGCGGCAGGCCGCCGGCGATGCCCTTGGCCGTCACGATCAGGTCGGGTACGACGCCCTCGTGGTCGACCGCGAACATCGCGCCGGTCCGGGCGAAGCCGGTCTGCACCTCGTCGGCCACGAAGACGACCCCGTTGGCCGCGCACCAGTCGGCCAGGCCGGCCAGGAAGCCGGGCGCCGGGACGATGAAGCCGCCCTCGCCCTGGATCGGCTCGATCACGATCGCGGCCAGGTTGTCGGCGCCGACCTGCTTCTCGATGACGTCGATGGCGCGAGCGGCCGCGGCCCGGCCGTCGACACGGCCGTCGACACGGCCATCGACACGGCCATCGACACCGCCGTCGAGGTGGCCATCGCGGAACGGGTAGGACAGCGGTGCCCGGTAGACCTCGGACGCGAACGGCCCGAAGCCGTGCTTGTAGGGCAGGTTCTTCGCCGTCATCGCCATTGTCAGGTTGGTGCGCCCGTGGTAGGCGTGGTCGAAGACCACGACCGCCTGCCGCTTGGTGTGGGCGCGCGCGATCTTGACGGCGTTCTCGACGGCCTCGGCGCCGGAGTTGAAGAGCACGGTCCGCTTCTCGTGGGCCCCCGGAGTCAGCCGGTTCAGCTCCTCGGCGACCCGCACGTAGCCGTCGTACGGCGTGACCATGAAGCAGGTGTGCGTGAACGCCCCGACCTGCTGGGCCACCGCCTCGGCCACCCGCGGCGCGCTGTTGCCGACGGTCGTGACCGCGATGCCGGAGCCGAGGTCGATCAGCGAGTTGCCGTCGACGTCGACGATCACGCCGCCGCCGGCGGCGGCCACGTAGACCGGCAGCGTGGTGCCGATGCCGCGGGCGACCGCGGCCGCCTTGCGCTCGTGCAGGGCCCGCGAGGCGGGGCCGGGGATCTCCGTGACGAGCCGGCGCTCTTGGGCTAGGCCGGGGCCGCCGACGAGGGTCGGGTACGGCGTGGGGTTGGTGGTCATCTCGCGCTCCGATGGGACGGGTCTGGGCGGTTCGAGGCTAGGCGGACACCGCCGCGGCCGGACTGCCCGAACCGCACAATCCGTGGACTCGGAGTGTGCAATCATGACGGTCGTGGTCACAGTGCAGGCGGTGCTCGACGTCGCCGAGCTCGGGCTGGTGCCGCGGCACGTCCCGAGCATCGACGCCGAGGTGCGCTGGGTCGCCACCAGCGAGCTCGCCGACCCGTCGCCGTACCTCGAGGGCGGTGAGGTGCTGCTGACCACCGGCCTGGAGACCGCCGGGTGGAGCCGCGAGTGGGCTCCCTATGTACGACGTCTCGCCGGGGCCGGTGTCGTCGCCGTCGGCCTGGCCGCCGAGCTCACCCACGACACCAGCCCGGAGCCGCTGCTCGAGGCCTGCCGGCAGCATGGGGTGGCGCTGTTCGAGGTGCCCCGCGACACCACGTTCGTGGCGATCAGCCGAGCGACCGCGGGGCTGCTGCAGGCCGAGGAGGAGTCGGCCACCCGCAGCACCATCGAGCTCCAGCGCCAGCTGACCCAGGCCGCGCTGCGCGAGGACGACCCCGCGGCCCTGCTTCGCCGGGTGGCCGCGATCGGCGCGATGGCCGGCACGGTCGCCCCCGACGGCACCCCCGACCTGGGGCCGTTCGGCACCCGCAAGGACCTGTTCCGCGGCGACGAGGTCACCCGCGCGGTCGAGCGGATGCGCGCCCGGGGCCTGCGCGCCGCGTCGAGCGCCGGCACCGCAGGCGGGACGGTCCTGGTGTACCCGCTGGGGGTCCGCGGCCGCCCCACCCGCTATCTGGTGACCGGGTTCGTCGGCCGGGTCACCGAGCTCGAGCGGAGCGCGGTCACCACGGCGGTCGCGCTGCTGAGCCTGGCCGAGGAGCGCAAGCGGGCCGGCCGGGAGGCCGATCGCGGGCTGCGGTCGCGTGCCGTCGAGCTGCTCGTCCAGGGTGACGAGCGGACCGGCGTACTGCTCCTCGCGACCGGGTCCGGGCCGCGCCCGCAGGTGCCCCGCCAGGCCGTTGTACTCCGGGCGAGCGGTGCGGCCGACCGGCTCGAGGACGCCGTCGAGGCGCTCGAGCCGGCTGCCTGTGGCCTGCTGGGCGACGAGCTCGTCGTCCTCGTCCGGCCGGGAGAGGCGAAGGGTCTCGCCGAGGAGCTGGCCGCGCGCGGCCTCCGGGTGGGCATCGGCGAGGCGGGCGCCCGGTCGGACCTGCGGCGCAGCCACGAGACGGCGGGGCACGCCCTGGACCTGACCACCGCCGAGGCGCCGGTCGCGTCGTGGGAACGCAGCGTCCAGTACGGCGTCCTGTCGCTGGTCGACGGACCCCGCGCGGTCGCCTTCGGCGAGACGTTCCTCGCCGCCCTCGGTGGCGGAGAGCAGGGTCGGGTCCTCGTCGAGACGCTGCGGTCGTTCCTGGCCCACCACGGCTCGATGCTCAAGGTGGCCGAGGACCTCGGCGTACACCGCAACACCGTGCGGCACCGGGTCCGGCAGATCGAGCGGTCACTCGGGCGGTCGCTGGCCGATCCGCAGGCACGCGTCGACGCCTGGGTCGCGCTGCACGCCGTACAGACGGGACGGGGTCAGGCAGTGCGGGCTCAGGTGCGGGCTCAGGTCAGGGAGAACGGCGGGTAGCGGTCGGTGACGAGCAGGAACGCGTAGCCCTGGACCCGCAGCCACCAACGACCGACGCCGACCACGAAGTCGAACATCCCCCGCGGATAGCGCCCGGTGAACAGGATCGCGAACCACGCAACGATGACCACGACGACGGCGGCCACGGTCAGGAAGAAGAGCACGATGTAGTGCGGGATGGCGAGCAGCCACTTCACCAGCGGCAGCCAGCGGTTCAGGTCGCGTACGACGTCCGGGTAGTCGATGTCGAGGTGGACGCTCTGCTCCTCGACCGTCGAGGGGTACTGGTCGGTGAGCAGCGTGAGGTAGGCGCCGATGCGGGCGCCGAACCGGGCGAGCTCCCGGGCGAAGTCGAACCACCACCGCGGGTAGCGCTGCCTGACGACGATCAGCAGCAGGGTCGCGAGGAACAGACCGGCCGAGATGCCGCCACTCGTGTTGGTGACCATCCGGCCGCTTTCGTCGTACGCCTGTTGCGTGCTGCCGTCCGTCAGCACGCCGATCACGATCAGGATCGGGATGGCCAGGAACACCCGGAACGCCGCGGTCACCCGGTTGTGCTGTTCCTGGTAGTCGACCTCGAGGCGTACGGCGTAGCCAGGCGTCGTCGGTTGCTCCGTCATGGGCCCCATGCTCCCGTCGTTCATCGGCGTGGCGCATGGGCCAATGGTCCCGTCCGATGGCTACTTCGCCGGGGAGAGTCCCCGCAGGTACACTCCGACCTGGTAACGAACCCGTCGTCGCTGGGCGTTCAGGCGTCGCGACATGCAAGGGAGCAGGCGGGCCAAGACGCGACATATCGTGGGACGTCTTGCGGCGCAGCGGGCAGGGCCGCAGGGATTACGTGCTTGAATGAGTGCTCGCGGCACACTCCGACAAGTCTCTGCGTTGGTGAGCCACCTGGACCCAGCTTGCTCACCTCTCGGGATCCGGGGGGGATTAGGTATGAGCATCACGCCACGGCACGGCGGCGAGCCCGCATACGCCGTCTCCGGCTGGACCCTGCGCCGGAAGATGGCGCTCGCCCTCGCGATCCCGTTGCTGCTGGCGGCGACCCTCGGTGCGCTCCAGGTTCGCAACAACCTGGTCGAGGCCTCCAACTCCTCGACCAGCGCCAAGCAGGTCAACGTGCTGAGACCGGCCGTCCGTTACGTCGTCGCGGCCGAGCAGGCCACGGTGGCCGCGCAGGGCGCCAGCGACCAGAGCACTGGCAATCAGGGGACTGGCGACCTCGACGCCGCCATTGCCGATATCCAGGCCGCGGCCACCGACCTGAAGACCGCTCGCGACTCGATGAGTCTCGACGGCAGCCAGCGGTACCAGGTCGACGTCGTACTCGACCTCAGCCGGGCCATGCGGGAGGGCTCCGCAACGCTCAGCCCGGGCACCTGGGTGGCTCAGCTGCGGCAGCTCCAGTCGAACGTGACCCAGCTGATCACCACGATCGTCAACGCCCAGATCGACCCCGAACCCCGGCTGGAGCTGCTGTCCCAGGCGCTCAGCGGCCGCTTCTCGCTGGCCATGCAGCAGGCGCTGGTGGCCACCGAGCGACGCGGTGACACCGGCTCCCTCGAGCTGTTCTCCGAGATCGGCGCCGAAGGCGTCGCCATCGACCGTCTGGCTAGCTCCCTGGGAGACTCCGAGCCGGCGATCGCGACGCTGCGCACCGCGAACGCCGAGCGCTTCCGCACCGTCCGCACCAAGGGCACCGATCTCGGCGGCGCCGGCGCCTACAAGCAGTACGACGCGCTCGACGAGCGACTGTTGAACGGCATCGACAACCAGCTGGCCTCCTCGGCCTCGGACGCACGGACCCGTGCGGTCGTCGGCGCCGCCATCACCCTGCTCGCCCTGCTGGCCGCGATCCTGCTAGCGCTGCTGGTCTCCCGGATGATCCTCAACCCGATCAGCCGGGTCCGCGAGGGTGCCCTCAGCGTCGCCCACGAGCAGCTTCCCGAGGCGGTCGCCAGGCTGCGGGCCGGCGAGGAGCCGGGCCGGATCGCCACGATCGACGTGACCACCCACGAGGAGGTCGGCCAGCTCGCCCGGGCGGTCGACGACCTGCACCGGCAGGCGGTCCTGCTGGCTACCGGTGAGGCGTGGCTGCGAGCCCAGGTCGCCGAGATGTTCGTGACGCTGTCGCGTCGCAACACCGCGCTGGTCAACCAGCAGCTCGCGCTGATCGAGGACCTGGAGAAGGACGAGGAGGACCCGCAGCGTCTGGAGAGCCTGTTCCGGCTCGACCACCTGGCTGCCCGGATGCGTCGTACCGCCGACAGCCTGCTGATCCTCGCCGACGCGCCGGGCCGCTCCGGGCAGGACAGCCTGACCGTCGGTGACGCCATGCAGGCCGCGACCGCGGGTGTCCAGGACTACCAGCGGGTTCGGGTGGGCAGCTCCAGCGACGTGCGGATCAGCGACGCCGCCGCAGGTGACGTCGTACACGTGCTGACCGAGCTCGTCGACAATGCCCTGCGCTACTCGCCACCCGACAGGAACGTGTCGCTCAGCGCGAGCACCCGGTCGGGTGGCGTCGTCATCGAGGTCACCGACGAGGGCCTGGGCATCCCCGCGGACCAGCTCGGACACCTCAACGACACGCTTCGCGACGGCGGTGACGTCACGCCCGACACCGCCCGGAGGATGGGCCTGTTCGTGGTGAGCCGGCTCGCCCAGCGGCACGGGCTCACGGCCACTCTGCAGCCCAACGGGCGAGGGGGTACGACGGCCTGGGTGCTGCTCCCGAGCGCGATCCTGGCCGCGCCCGCCAAGCCGGGCGCCCAGCCGACCGCGCCCGCGTCGGTGTCGGCCCCGCCGGCGGCCGCTCCGGCCCAGCTGGCGCCAGGCTCTCAGGGTGCTGCCGCCCTGGCCTCGGGCGACACCGCTTCGCGGCTGCCCGTACGCCGCCCCGGGGAGACCCTGCGCCGGTCGAACCAGGGGCCGCCCGCCGAGCCCCAGCAGCCCGCCGCCCAGCAGCCGACCCAGCAGCCGACCCAGCAACCGACCCAGCAACCGACTCAGCAGCCGACCCGGCAGCCGACCCAGCAACCCGCCCAGCGGCCGACCCAGCAACCCGCCCAGCCGGCGCCCGTCGTGCCGCCGGCGCGGGTGGCGGCCCCAGCCGCCTCGGCCACGGGACCCACGACCGCGGGCCAGAGGCTCGACCGGGCCCTCGACGGCGGCTGGACCGACCAGATCGACGACGCGGCGGATACGCCGATCTTCCGTTCCGTGCGGTCCGCCTGGCTCAGCGGCGGCGGACCGACCCCGCCGTGGGTCAACTCCGAGGTCGAGGCGGGTTGGGAGCGCGCCGATCGGGTCGCGGCCGCCGAGACCGTGCGCACCGCGGCCGGACTCCCGCAGCGTCGCCCCGGTGCCCACCTCGTGCCCGGTGGGGTCAGCAAGTCCACGGGCTCTGTCGCCCGCGACCCCGAGGCGGTCCGGGACCGGTTGGCCGCCTACGCCGCAGGGGTCTCCGCAGGTCGACGCGTTGCCACCGGGGGCACCGAGCATCATGATCCGACGGAAGCAGGTTCCTCATGACCGACAACCAGGACGAGTCCACCGAGGCCCGTAGCCTCGACTGGCTGGTGTCGCGCTTCGTCGAGGAGGTGCCGGATGCCGCCCACGCCGTCCTGCTCTCCGCCGACGGGCTGCTGATGGCCGCCAGCGCCAGCATCCCGGATGACCGAGCCGAGCAGGTCGCCGCGGTCTCCTCGGGACTGGCCAGCCTGGCGGTCGGCGCGGCGCGGCTGTTCGACGGTGGGGCGGTGCTGCAGACGGTGGTGGAGATGGAGCACGGCTACCTGATGCTGATGAACGTCGGCGACGGCTCCAACCTCGCCGTACTCACCCAGGACTCGGCCGACATCGGCCAGATCGGCTATGAGATGGCGCTGCTGGTCGACCGGGTGGGCCGGACGGTGCAGGCGCAGGCGCGCGTCTCGCCCTCCGGTGCGTGAGCTGGGCGCGTGAGCTGGATGGTGAGACGGCCGTGAGTCCGGCAGTACCGCGGGAGGAGCACCCCGAGGAGGAGCCCGTCAAGCGGGCCGGGTTCGTGCGCCCGTACACCATCACCGCGGGCCGGACCAAGGCCACCATCGACCTCCCGGTGGAAGCGACGCTGCGCCGCGACTCGGCGTACGACGGCTCCCAGCTCGGCGCGGCCGCGCACCGGATCCTCGACATCTGCGACACCAAGTCGGTCGCGGAGGTGTCGGCGCTGGTCTCCATGCCGATCGGCGTCGTCCGGGTCCTGCTCAGTGATCTGGTCGAGCATGGAATGGTCCGGGTCCAAGCAACCCTGACCGACAATTCGTCGTTGGACGAGCGGAGAGAGCTCATCGAAAGGACCCTTCGTGGACTACGCGCCTACTAGCGCCCCGCGCAAGGCGGCGTCGACCAAGATCGTCATCGCCGGTGGCTTCGGCGTCGGCAAGACCACCCTGGTGGGGTCGGTCTCGGAGATCGTGCCGCTCCGCACCGAGGCGCTGGTCACCAACGAGTCCGACGGTGTCGACGACACGGCCGCCGTACCCGGGAAGTCCACGACCACCGTGGCCATGGACTTCGGCCGGCTGACGCTGGGCGAGGACCTCGTGCTCTACCTCTTCGGTACGCCGGGTCAGCGTCGCTTCTGGTTCATGTGGGACGACCTGTGCCGGGGTGCGATCGGGGCCATCGTCATCGTCGACACCAACCGTCTGGACGACTCGTTCGGGCCGCTGGACTACTTCGAGTCCAAGGACGTGCCCTTCATCGTCGCGGTCAACCAGTTCGACGACACCCAGGTCTTCGAGTTGGCCGACGTCGCGAACGCGCTCGCGCTGCCGCCGGAGATCCCGATCATCCGGATCGACGCCCGGGATCGGGAGTCGAGCAAGCAGGCGCTGGTCCGGGTCAGCGAGTACGCCCTGGAGCGCCTCACCACGTCCCTGCAAGCAAGGAACTGACATGTCTCGTCGCGTCTCGTGGCTCTCCACCGCACTGGTCCTCGGCGTAGTCGGCGGCCTCGCGGGCTGCGGCGCGGACGGCGACCAGACCGGCAGTACGGCGCGTGAGCCGCAGTTGGTCACGGCCGGCCAGCTCACCATCTGCACGAGCATGCCCTACGAGCCCTTCGAGTTCACGAAGGACGGCCAGCCGGCCGGCTTCGACATCGACCTGGCCACCGAGGTGGCCAAGCGGCTATCGGTCACGGCGCTGTTCCTGAACAAGGACTTCGACGCCATCGCCTCCGGCAAACTGCTGAACGACGGCACCTGCGACGTCGCCGTCGCCGGCCTCACGATCGCGGGTGACCGGGCCCGGGTGATCGACTTCTCGAGCCCCTACTTCAATGCCGCCCAGACCCTGGTCGTGGATGAGTCGTCGGGAGTGTCGTCCCTGGCGAGCCTGGCCGGCGATGACATCGCGGTCCAGAGCGGCACCACGGGGGAGACCTACGTGACCGACAACGCGCCCTCGACCGCCAAGATCGTCACGTTCACAGACCCCTCGCTGATGGCCGGTGCGATCGAGAGGGGCGACGTGGCGGCCGCGGTCTACGACAACACCGTCGTCGGCGACGTACTGTCCGCGCATCCGGACCTGGCCGTGGCGGCCAACTTCAACACCGGCGAGCAGTACGGCATGGCGGTGAAGAAGAACGGCAGCGTCGACCTGCTGCGCGTCATCGACGACGTGCTGGCCACGCTGAGGTCGAACGGCGGCTACGACAAGATCTACGCCACCTGGTTCGGCGGGAAACCGGCGGCCTGACGGGCGGTCCCGAGCGCGTCCGGTGGGTCCGTCGGCTTGGGCTGGCCGCTCAGCCGAGGTGACGGTGGGCGAGGACCATGACCGCCAGCAGGCCGAGGGCGGCGCCGGCTTCCAGCAACGAACGACCCCAGATCCGCATCACCGGACCGACCCACGCCGGGCGGGCGGGCCTCGGGAGGGTGGCGGCCCGGCCGCGGTGACGGGGCTCCGGGGTGGAGACGGGCAGGGGGTACCTGAGCAGTGTGTCGATACGACGCATGCGTTCCTCGCAATCCGAGTCGGGTTCCCACCCCGAGGAGTGACGAGGCCACCCGGCGCCCATGACGCGATCCCGCAAGAAAGTTGGAAACTACTGGTTTCCAGGCTTGGCCGGCCTCAGGACGGCGAGCTCAGGACGCGCAGCGCGGCGGCCCGGACGACCGGCCAGGAGGGCGTGGCCGGCTCGGTGCCGGGGATCCGGGCGAGCAGCGCGGTGTCGCGGATGGCGGCGACGGCGACCAGGAACCGGTCGCGGAAGCCCGGGCTCGCGGCGTACGACGGCAGCGCCTCGGCGGCCGCGGCGACCAGCCCGTCGGTGATCGAGCCGAGCGTGGCCGCGGTGAGCCGGGCGGTCTCGGGGTGGGTGCGGGCGAGGTTGAGGAGCTCGAAGACGACGCCGAAGACCGGCTGCTGGAACGCTTCCCACACGCGGTCGAGGAGCTCCCCGGCGCGCTCCTCGTCGTCGGTGCCGGACACCGACACCCGGGTCGCCTCCACCAGCGCTTGGTCGACGATCCGGTTGACCGCCGCGTCGACCAGCAGTGCCTTGGACGGGAAGTAGTGCTGCTGTGCCCCCTGGCTCACGCCCGCCCGCTCGGCAACGCGCCGGGTCGTCGTGGCGCCGAAGCCGACCGTGGCCAGGCTCTCGATGGTGGCCTCGATGAGGGCGTCGATGGTCGCCGCGCGGCGGTCTGCCTGAGTACGACGTGGCGGCGACCTCATGTCTCCAGTCTGCGCCGGTGGCCACTTCCAAGTCAACCGACTTGCCAAGTCGGGTGACCGGTTTTACGCTGGACCCACCTCCGACGAAGGACGCCACCACCGGCCACCCGCAGCATCGCCGACCTCGGCCCGGACGCGCTGGTGCCGAACCCGTCGCCCAGGCAGTACTGCGCGCCGGCCGAGAGGTCGCTCAGCGCCGCCAGCCGCGGAACAGCGCGGCGAGATGGGCGTCGTACGCCGCGTCGCGGAGCTCGGCGGGCTGGTCGCCGAGCGCGACGTGCTCGAGCGAGACCAACCCGTGTACACCGGCCCAGATCGACAGCGCGACCAGTCGCGGCTCCTCATCGCGGAAGATGCCCGCCTCGATCAGCTTGGTCACTAGGCCGAGCAGCGGCTGGAAGCCGTCGTCCTCGGAGTCGTGGGAGCCCTCGGGTGCGGCGACCCGGTCGCCGAAGATCACCGCATAGAGCGTGGGGCGCTCGAGGGCCCAGCGGCGGTAGGCGCGGCCGAGGTCGGCCAGGTCGGCCTCGAGGTCGCCGGTCCGGTGCTGGGGGGCCGCGCGCTGGGCGGCCGTGAAGCTGGCCAGCGCGTCGGCGACGACTGCTTCGACCAGGTCCGGCTTGCCGCCGAAGATCGAGTAGACGGCGTTGGTGGAGGTGCCGGCGGCCTGCGCGACCGCACGCAGCGAGAGGTGACCGACCCCGCCCTCGGCCAGCTGGTCTGCGGCCGCGGAGATGAGAGCCGCGCGCAGGGCATCGTCGTACACCTTGGGTCTTGCCATGACCGCAACCTATCATTACAGTGTTTTAAAACAACGTCATGAAACGGGGTAGGAACATGGTGGTCAATAGCGGCAGGTTCACGGCGCGACCCGAGGGCGACGTCACGGTGTTCCTGATCGGCATGCGGATCAACGCGTGGCACCGGCCGGACCGATGGCTGCCGGTCTTCTGGGCGATGGGGCCGATGCTGATGCACCTGAAGAAGCATCCGGAGGCGGGGCTGCTCGACTTCCACTCGTGGTTCGGCCGGACGACGGTGATCGTCTCCTACTGGAAGTCGCCCGAGCACCTGCAGCGGTTCGCGTCCGACCCGGACGCCCCGCACCTCGAGCCGTGGCGGAAGTTCGTGCGCCGGATCGGCAACGACGGCAGAGTCGGCGTCTGGCACGAGACCTACGTGAGCTCGCCGGGCAAGCGCGAGGTGGTCTACGTCAACATGCCGCCGTTCGGGCTCGGCCGTGCGACCGGGTTCGAGCCGGTCGGCCGCGGCACCTCGACCGCGAAGCAGCGGATCGCGTCGACCTGACCCGGGCGGGCTGCCAGACTGACCGGCATGATCCGCGCGCTCGCCGTCTTCACCGCGTCCCGGACCGGTGACGACCCGGCGCTGGCCGAGGCGGCGTACGCCGTGGGGCGCGGGCTCGCCGAACGCCACATCGACCTCGTGTACGGCGGCGGGGGCAGCGGCCTGATGGGCGCGGTGTCGCAGGGGGCGATCGACCACGGCGGCCGGGTGACCGGGGTGATCCCGCGGTTCATGGCCGCGCGTGAGTGGGCGCGGTCGACCGACGAGCGCGTCGTCGTACTCCACGTCGACACGATGCACGAGCGCAAGGCGCTGATGGCCGAGCGCGCGGACGCCTTCCTGGCCCTGCCCGGAGGGCTCGGGACCCTAGAGGAGATCTTCGAGGTCTGGACCTGGCGCACGCTGGGGCTGCACCGCAAGCCGCTGGGGTTCTACGACGTGGGTGGGTTCTGGGCGCCGCTGCTGGAGATGCTCGACCAGGTCGTCGGGGCGGGTCTGATGGAACGCCGGACCGTCGACGAGCTGGTCGTCGCGGGCGACCTCGACAAGGCTCTGGCCGAGCTCGACCGCCGGCGTTAGGCCGGCTTGAGGTCCACCGTGCCGCTGATGAGGACGGCCGCGCCGCCGCCGACCCAGACGTCGGAGCCGTCGTACTCGACGTAGACGCGGCCGGAGCGCCGGATCGCCGTACCCTGTCGGGCCGTGTACGACGCCGGCGCCAGCCCCGCGCCGATCAGCCACTTGCCGAAGCCGGCGTTCAGGCTGCCGGTGACCGGGTCCTCGTAGACACCCTCGCCGGGCACGAACGCGCGCACCTCGTAGTCGGCCGGCCCGCCGTTCGGGTGGGCGCCGATGACGCCGATCCGGAGGTCGCCCATCGGGCCGTAGTCGGGCCGGATGCCCAGCACGGTGTCGGCGTCGCGGAGCACCAGGCCGGTCCAGCCGGGTCCGTTGTCGATCCAGTTCGCGTGGAGTACGTCGTCGGTGGTCAGCCCCAGCGTCGCGGCCGCCTGGGCGAGCGTGGCGTCGTCGACCGGCCCCGAGCGCAGGAACTCCGGCGCCGCGAACGCCATCCGGTCGCCATCGCGGCGCCCCGTAGTCCGCACTGGCACCAGCCCGATCCCGCACTCCTGCACGATCCGGTCGTCGGCGGCCGGCCCGCCGCCCGCGTCGAGCCAGGCGCGGCAGCTGCCGAGCGTCGGGTGGCCGGCGAAGGGCAGCTCGCCGTTGGTCGTGAAGATCCGCACCCGGTAGTCCGCGCCCTCGACCGTCGGCGGCAGCAGGAAGGTGGTCTCGCTCAGATTGGTCCAGCGCGCGAAGGCGGCCATCTCCTCGCCGCTCACCCCCTCCGCGTCGTGTACGACGGCCAGCGGGTTGCCTCGGAACGGCTCGGCGGAGAAGACATCGACCTGGGAGAAGCGGAGTGCAGTCACCCGCGCAACGCTAGTCAGGTCCGCGCGGACGCGGGACACGGCGGGGCACCAGGGTCCAGAATTACCGCCATGCCGGTCGCCGCTCACCGCCCTCAGGTCGTCGCCCACCGGGGCGCCAGCGAGGACAACGCCGAACACACCCTCGGGGCCTATCTCAAGGCGCTCGAGGTCGGGGCCGAGGGACTCGAGTGCGACGTACGCCTGACCGCCGACGGACACCTGGTCTGCGTGCACGACCGCGACCTGCGGCGTACGGCGGAGACCCGGGGGCTGATCTCGACGATGAACCTGGCCGAGCTCGACGAGCTCGACTTCGCGTCCTGGAAGAACCCGTGGGCCGACCTGGACGACGAGGCCGACGACCGCGACATCGAGCTCGGCAAGGTGCTCACCCTGCGCCGGCTGCTGGAGACGGTCGCCGACTACGACCGGCGGATCGAGCTGGCCATCGAGACCAAGCACCCCACGAGGTACGGCGGTCTCGTCGAGCGTCGGCTGGTGGAGCTGCTGCAGGAGTTCGGCTGGGACACCAAAGGCTCGCCGGTGCGGGTGATGAGCTTCTCGTGGACCGCGCTGCAGCGGGCCGCCCGGCTGGCTCCGGAGCTCGACTACGTGATGCTGATCGACAAGGCACCGTTGTGGCCGATGCTGCGGCGGGTGATCGACCCGGCGTGGATCATCGGGCCGGGGATCGACGAGCTGACCGCCCATCCGGGACTCGGCCGGCGCCTGGTCCGGGCCGGCCGGAGGATGCACGTCTGGACCGTCAACACCGACGAGCAGCTCAAGCTCTGCCTCGATCTGGGTGTGGAGGCGGTCATCACGGACAGGCCGGCGTACATCTTGGACCGGCTCGGCGTATAGATTCCGGAGCATGGGAAAGCGCTCACGTACCAAGGCCCGCGACGTCTCCACCCCGGCCGGGGAGGTCGGTCCGCGCCAGCCGTGCCCGTGCGGGTCGGGCCGGCGCTACAAGGCCTGCCACGGTGACCCGAGCGGGGTCGCGCAGAGCTACGTGAGCCGGCCCTTCGAAGGACTGCCCTCGGAGTGCGACATCGTCGCGCTGCGCGAGTTGGTGCCCGCGGCGACCGCGCCGTTGACCACGATCGGCGCCGCCGCCGACCGGAAGGTCACGCTCTGCTCGCTGCTGCCCGGTGCGGCGCCGGCGCTGGTGCGCGACAACGGCGAGATCTGGCTCGGCCTCCAGGTCCAGCACCAGTACGGCGATCCCGCTCGCGACCTGGGCGCCGTACTCCTCAAGGCGCTGGACGCCGAGACCGGCGTGGTCGGGCTGACCGACTCTCCGGGTGTGGGCCCGCGGTTGCAGGACCTGGTCGGCGGCGACCGACTGGAGATCACGGTGCACGACGGGTTCGGCTACTGGATCGACGACGTCGAGCGCACGCCCGAGATGGAAGCGGCGCTCGAGCAGGCCAACGGCGCCGCGATGCCGACCACCCGACTGACCGGCGTCGAGGCGGCGTACTGGACGAACGTCGGGCCTAAGGAACACCTGCGCTGGGTGATGCCCGAGCCCGAGGACCGGCTGCTCGACGCGCTCGCCCGGCTGCACGCGGCCCGCAAGGACGTCATCGCGGAGGGGTCGCGCTTCGTCGGGATGTTCCGCGCCCATGGCCTGCTGACGCCGGTCTGGGACCTGCCGGTCGGCACCGGAGCGGAGGCGCTCGAGGGCCCGGCCAAGGCGTTCTACGACGACCTGCAGGCGGCGCTCGCAGACCCGACCGAGCTCACCACCGAGGAGCGCTCAGCCCGCGCGGGACTTGCTAACCGTCAGGTCACGATTCGCTGACAAATCGATACTGTGAATTGCGTCTCGGCGGTTGTGTGGGCCCCCGCCGTCAAGTAGATTCTGCAGCGCCAGCCGTTGTTGTATCCCCCGTCAGCAACGGCTGGTTTTACTTTGCCCGGACGCCGGTTCAGCCCGTGTACGACGTCGCCGGCACGACGACCGCGGCCATTGATCCCGCCGGCGGCGAGCGGTCGGTAGACGTCGGTAGCCGTCCACGGCCTCGTCGAGCGGGTACGTCGTGATCTCCGGCCGCAGCCGCCCGCGGACGAACCGCCCGTCAGCCCGCCGGGCCGCGGTGTCTGGTGACGTCGAGGGTGCCCTCATGGTCGCGGAGGTACTGGTGGCCGTGGGGGCTGGTCCAGAGGTAGACGCCGGGTTCGATGGCGGTGTAGGCCCAGCCGGCGTGGGTTTTGAGCCGGTGGTGTCGGCGGCAGAGCGGGGCGAGGTTGTCGTCGGCGGTAGGCCCGCCGCGGGCGTGCGGGACGATGTGGTCGCTGTCGCAGGCCCGGGCGGCCCGCGTGCACCAGGGGAAGACGCAGGTGTGGTCGCGCAGGCTCAGCCGGGCGCGGAGCCGGTCGGGCACCTCGTAGGCGGTGACGGCGACCCGGTCGGCCAGGTCGATGACGGGCTGGACGGTGATGTCGGTGTCGGGGCGGCCGCACCACTCGCGGACCTGCTGCACCAGCACCGGGGCCCCGGCACCGCCGCCGTGTTCGCAGCGGCCGACCGGCTCCCAGCCGGTGACGGCGTCGGCGGCGAGGTGCACCACCAGCGCCAGCCGCTTGCGGGGGCTGCGCCGGGTTCCGCGGTGCGGGTCGGGCTCGGCGACCGGTCCGGCTCCCGTCGGGTCCGGCTCCCGTCGGGTCCGGAGGTTCGCTGACGTCGCTGACGTCGCTGACGTCGCTGACGTCGGGGGCGCGGGGGGCGTCGGGGGCGTGTTCGGGGTCGGTGGTGAGGAGGTCGAGGGCGCCCTCGGGGTCGGCGAGGACGCCGATCGCCATCGAGCGGCGTACGTCGAGGGACTCCGCGCAGCCGGCGGCGGCGAGCGCCGCGGCGACCCGGGCCAGGGTGGCGTCGAAGTCGTAGGCGTCCTTGAGGTCGGCCCGGATCTCGATGTCGACGACCCCGGTGTGCCCGGGCCGGTCGGCGTACACGCGGACGTGGCGGGCGTCGAGGCGTTCGAACTGCTCGAGCTCGCGCTCCTCGGGATGCAGCCGCAGCATCGCCTCGTCGACCAACCGGTCGAGCACCACCACGCCGACCCGATGGGCGACCTCGACCAGGTGCGCGTCGAGGTAGGCGGCGACGTCGGCGGGGGTGCCGTGGGCGGCCTGGGCGATCCGCCGGGCCCGCCAGGCGGGCAGGTCGCCGCCGAGCAGCCGGGCCCAGGTCCGGGGCAGCCGGTGTCGGAGCTCGAGCGCGTCGTGGATCAGCCGGGTGCCGGAGTCGGTGGACATCCCCAGCGCGGCCGCCAGGGACGCGGGCGCGTCCCAGGCGAGGTCGGGCAGGTCGCCGGCGCCGTCATGGCCGCTGAGCGCGCCGGCCGGCCAGGACCCGTCGGGGCGCGGCACCACCGGGTGCAGGTCCGCCCACTCGGCCGCGGAGACCAGGATCGCCACCTCGGCCGCGTCGGCGGCCCGCCGCAGCTCGCCGACCCGCGCGAGGACGACGCCGGGAGCGTCGAGCTCCCGGGTCTCCGACTCGAGCGATGCGATGGCCATGTCCCGATTCTATCGAAGATACGTTCGAAACAACAGCCACTGCAGCACTTGTGGATATCGCCCACCATTCGGGTGCGGAGATCCCGGGTCGACGACCCCGGTCGGCCGGCCAGCCGGTCCTGATCTGCCTCCAGTCCCAGACGAGATTCCCGACGTGCCTCGGCTACAGCACCTTCGAGAGGAACGCCTGGGTCCGCTCGTGCTGCGGGTTGGCGAGTACGGCGGTCGGCAGACCCTCCTCGACGATGATGCCGCCGTCCATGAAGACCAGCTTGTCGCCGACCTCGCGGGCGAAGCCCATCTCGTGGGTCACGACCATCATCGTCATGCCCTCCGAGGCGAGGTCCTTCATGACCGCGAGTACGTCGCCGACCAGCTCGGGGTCGAGCGCCGAGGTGGGCTCGTCGAAGAGCATCATGTCGGGGTTCATCGACAGCGCCCGGGCGATCGCGACCCGCTGCTGCTGGCCGCCCGAGAGGTGCGCCGGGTAGGCGTTCTCCTTGCCCTCCAGGCCGACCTTGGCCAGGTTGGCGCGGGCGACCTCGACCGCCTCCGCCTTGCCGCGCTTGCGCACCCGCTGCTGAGCCAGCGTCAGGTTGCGCATCACGGTGAGGTGCGGGAACAGGTTGAACGACTGGAAGACCATCCCGATCCGCGAGCGTACGGCGTTGAGGTCCGTCTCCGGGTCGACGATGTCGATGCCCTCGACGAAGATCTGACCCGACGTGGGCTCCTCGAGCCGGTTGACGCAGCGCAGCAGCGTCGACTTGCCCGAGCCCGACGGCCCGATCACGCAGACCACGTGGCCGTTGTTGACCTCGAAGTCGATGCCCTTGAGCACCTCGTTGTCGCCGAAGTACTTGTGCAGGTCGCGGACCTCGATCGCCGGCGCGGCCGGGTCCTTGGCGAGTGATGTCATCGGGCCCTCTTCTGTCGTGACTCGAGCCAGGCCACCAGCCGGGTCAGCGGCAGCGTGATGATCAGGTAGAGGAGGGCGGCCTGAGTGAGGCTGGTCGACGTGCCGGCGGTCGGGCCACTCGCCTGGAAGTCTCGCGCCATCGAGGTGAGCTCGCGCTGGTCAGGGAGCATGCCGACGACGGACAGTAGCGAGGTGTCCTTGATCAGCAACACGAACTCGTTGGTCAGAGGCGGGATCACGATCCGGAACGCCTGCGGCAGCACCACCGAAACCGTCGTCCAGAACCCGCTCATGCCCAGCGACTGCGCTGCCTCGGTCTGGCCCTTCGGCACCGCCTGGATCCCGGCGCGCAGGGTCTCGGCCATATAGGCACCGGCGACCATGACCAAGCCGATAACCCCGGCGCCTACCGTGCCGCCGGGTGGCGTCCACTGGAATGCGATCGGTACGCCGAAGGCCATCACCAGGATCACGATGAGCGCGGGCAGCCCGCGGAAGAACTCGATGTACGCCGTGGCGATCCACCGGTAGGGCGCGATCGGCGACAGCTTCATCAGCGCCAGCAGAAGGGCCAGCGCGAAACCGCCGCCGAACGCGATCGCGGTGTACTTGGCCGTGTTGACGACTCCGAGAGTGATGAAGTCGTGCCAGTTGCCGCTGAGACCGTCTGCCCAGAAGTTCCTCTGGACGGTCGGCCAGTCGAGGGCAACTGCCAGCACGACGACGACCACGCCGAGTAACAGGTAGAGCGCGAGATGGGTAAGCCTGCGCTTGGTAGAGCGTTTCACGTGTGAGTTCCTCGACGGGGCCGTCGATCAGTCACTTGGTTGCGAAGTACTTGTTGTAGATCTCGTCGTACGAGCCGTCCGAGTGCATCGCGTCGAGCTGCTCGTTCACCGCGTCGACCAGGCTGGTGTTGTTGAGCTTCATCGCCAGGCCGTACTCCTCGTTGGTGGAGTAGGTCTCCACCACGCTGAACTTGCCAGGCTCGCGCGGGTCGTTCTGGTGGTTGATGTTGACCGGCAGATCCTGCAACAACGCGTCGACCTGGCCAGCCTTGATGGCGGCGTACATCTCGGCATCGCTCGGGAAGGACACGATGTCCGCGCCGGTGGCGTGGTCCTCGGCGTACGTCTTACCCGTGGTGGCCTGTTGGACGCCGACCTTCTTTCCGGTCAAGTCGTCGATTGACTTGATGTCGGAGTCGGCCGGGACCAGCAGCGACTGGGCGGAGTCGTAGTAGCCGTCGCTGAACGACAGGTGCGCCTTGCGGTCGGCGGTGATCGTCATGGCGCTGGCCGCGAGGTCGCACTGACCCGAGTTGAGCGCCAGGCCTGACTCGAGGCCGTCGAAGGAGGAGTCCTTGTACTGCAGCGTGAGGCCGAGGCCGTCGGCAATCGCCTGGACGATGTCGACGTCGAAGCCCTTGAAGCCGGTCGGGGCGGACTTGTCGAAGTCCTCGAAGGGCGGGTACGGCACGTCGGAGCAGACGACGAGGTTGCCGGGGGAGATCAGCTGGAGGGACACGTTGTCGCCCCCGTTGCTACCGCCGCCGTCGTCGGAGCCACAGGCAGTCAGGGCGAGAGCGAGGGCCGAGGCGGCCAGGACGGAGGAGAAGGCACGGATCTTCATGGACATGGACCCTAGACCCGGCGCGCGGCTCGCGTCACGCGCCCCTCGGTCACGGTTCGGGATCGCCGGTAAATGGTGTGTTGCGGCAGGATGAGCCTCATGCCGTCGTACGTCGCGTTCCTGCGGGCCATCAATCTCGGGGCGCGGCGGAAGTTCCCGCAGGACGACATCCGGGCCTGCGTGGAATCCCTGGGGTGCACTGGGGTGGAGACCCACATCAACACCGGCAACGTGCTGCTGACCACCGGCATCCGGTCGCGGGCGAAGGTGGAGGCGGCGCTGGAGGAGGCGTTCCTGGCGGACCGGGGGTTCGAGGTGCCGACGATCGCCTTCTCGCTCGCCGAGCTGGGGTCGATGGTGGACGACGCCGACGAAGTCGCCGCCGCGCTCGACGCGCCGGTGCGTGGGCACTACGTCACGCTGCTCAAGGACGAGCCGTCCGAGGACGTGGTCGAGGCGGTCACCGCTCTGGAGTACGACGGGGAGCGGGCCGCTGTGCGCGGGCGCGCCGTACACCTGGTGTTGGCGAAGCCCTACAGCGAGGCGCAGCTCTCCAACGCCAAGCTGGAGAAGCTGCTCGGCGTCGCCACCACCCGCAACGTCACCGTGATCCGGGCGCTGGCCGCCAAATGGACTGACTAGGCGCGGCCGAGGTTGCGGACCGAGGACGACGTCAGCGTGAGGAGTACGACGGCGGCGTACACGACCGCGCTGACCACGAGCACCGGCTCGAAGCCGAACCACTCGCCCATCGGCCCGTAGAGCAGCTGCCCGACCGGCATCGCGACGAAGGAGCCGAGCGCGTCGTAGGAGAAGGCGCGCGAGAGCATCCGCTCCTCGATGTTCTCCTGCATGGCGAGGTTCCAGCCGAGGTTGAACACCTCGAGTCCGGCGCCCGCGACGAAGATCGCGACGGCCACCGGCAGCACGTGGGGGGCGAGGCCGAGCAGCGCCAGGGGAGCCGCGAAGAAGAGGCAGCCGATCATGCCGATGCGCAGCGGATGCGTGAACTTCAACCGCATCAGGGCCAGCGTCATCAGGAGTACGCCGACCGCCTGGGAGGAGACGACGTACCCCCAACCGCGGGCGCCGAAGGTCTGGTTGGCGACCGCCGGGCCGAGGGTGTCCCAGGCACCCGCCTGGATCGCGTTGAGCACCCCGAAGGCGAGCACCACCACCCATAGCCACGTGGTCCCGACGAACAGCGACCAGCCCTCCTTCATCTCCGCGATCACCCCGGCCGCCGGCTCCGAGGAGGACGGCCGGGCGGGGATCTTCACCGGCAGCAGCAAGAGGTACGACGCCAGCCAGGTCGCCGCGTCGACCGCGAGCGCCCAGCCCGACCCGACCGTCACGACCAGCAACGCGGCGATCGACGGGGCGATGATCGCCAGGCCGGCGCGCGACATCGAGAGCAACACGTTGGCCGGTTGCAGGCGCTCGCGGTCCACCAACTGAGGCAGGAGCCCCTGCAGGGCCGGGAAGCTGGCCGCCGAGACGGTGCCGTTGACGCCCTCCAGCACGATCAGCTGCCACAGCTCGGCGTGCCCGCTGATCACCAGCCCCGCCACGAGGCCCTGGGTGAGCGCGGAGAGCAGGTTGGACCACTGGATGACGGCGGTCCGGCTGAACCGGTCGGCGATCACGCCGCCGACCAGCAGGAACACCACCAGCGGGATGCTCCGCGCGGCCAGCACGTAGCCGAGGTCGGCGGCGGAGTTGCTGAGGTCGAGGACCGCGAAGGCCAGCGCGATCGGCGCCATCATCGAGCCGGCGATGCTGACCGCCCGGGCCGCGAAGAACCAGCCGAAGTTCCGCTCGCGGAGTACGCCGAAGGAGTCCCGCGAGGTCACCGTCGGCAGTCTTTACCACGCGTTCAGGCAAAGTCGAAGCAATTTGCCAGCGGGCCGCACGCAACTGGCGAGAAGCGCCGAAATTTCCGAATCGGCACGTGGAGTGATGACCTGGCCGGTCCGCGGGCAAGCGGATAGAAAGGCGAGGCTGTCCCTCAGTCCCACCCTCAGGAAGGGCCACCCATGTCGCTGACCGAGAGACCCACCAGCCGTC
>DASXRJ010000220.1:0-2264 GCA_036506675.1 Nocardioides sp.
AGACCCGTGGGCCGGTGAAGGTGACCCGGCGCAGGTTCGGGCTCACGTCGTACACGCCGGCGACGGTCACCGGCGCCGAGTCGAACGCGATCGCGCGCTCGAGAAGTGCGGTCATGGCGCACTAGGTTAGCCTTACCTAACTAGCACGTCGAAACGGCCTCGCCGGATGCCGACCACGAGGCCCGCGAGCAGCGCGCCGAGGGTGCCGAGGGCGAGGTCGCCGAGGGTGTCGGTGTAGGCGGTCTGCAGCTCGGCCGAGTGCCGGACGAAGGTGACGTACTCGCCGAGCTCCCAGACCACGGCGGCCGTGGTGCCGAAGCCGAGCGCGAGCATCACGGTCAGCCCGCGCGACGCCGTACCCGCCGTGAACGCCAGCAGGACGCCCGCGGTCAGCAGCGCCCAGAGCACGAAGTGCATCAGGTCGTCCCACCAGGTCACGGTGTCGAAGAGGTTCAGCCGGTTGCCGACCAGGTCGACCAGCCACGGCAGCGTGACCAGCAGGTCGGCGAGCCACGGAAACGCCCGGCGGCCGCGGTAGCGCAGGAACCAGTACGCCGGAAGCGCGAGCGCGCCGACCGGGTAGACCACCAGCCGCGGGCCGGACGCCTTGCCCTTGAGGCCGCTCAGGTCCGGCCAGAACACCGCCGCGGCGAGCAGCGCGAACAGGGCGAGCGTGGCCGCGACGGCGGCGACCGGCACCGCGTGGGGAACACGCGAGCGGCCGGGAACGGTGACTGAGGTCATGACCTCTAGTCAGCCAGCTCTCCGGCCGCCGCGCATGAGTAGTCCTACGGGATCAGCTCACGGACAGCAGGTCGACGACGAAGATCAGGGTCTCGCCGGGCTTGATCGCGCCGCCCGCGCCCCGGTCGCCGTACCCGAGGTGCGGCGGGATCACCAGCCGGCGGCGGCCGCCGACCTTCATGCCCTGCACGCCGTCGTCCCAGCCCTTGATCACCTGGCCGACGCCGAGCTGGAAGGCCAGCGGGGTGCCACGGTTGTACGACGCGTCGAACTCCTCGCCGGTCGAGTGCGCGACACCCACGTAGTGCACGTTCACCCGGGAGCCGGCGGTGGCCTCCGGGCCGTCGCCGACGGTCAGGTCGGTGATCTCCAGGCCGGTCGGCGCGGGGCCGAGGTGCGGATCGACTTCAGGCTTTTCGCTCATACGCGAAACCTATCGGTGCTGCCGGGCATGGCACCGTCTAGGCTCGGGCGGCGTGAAGGTACTCGTCATCGGTTCGGGTGGTCGTGAGCACGCGCTGGTGTGGGGGCTGACCCGCGACCCGGGCGTCGAGCAGGTGTACGCCGCTCCCGGCAACCCCGGTATCGCCGCAGTCACCCCGCAGGCGCCGCAGAAGCCGGTCGAGTGCCGCGGTGTCGACGTGGCCGACCACCTGGCTGTGGTGTCGCTGGCTCGCGAGCTCGCGGTCGACCTGGTCGTGGTCGGGCCGGAGGCGCCGCTGGTCGCCGGTCTCGCCGACCCGCTGCGCTCGGCGGGGATCGCGGTGTTCGGGCCGTCCGAGGCGGCCGCGCGGATCGAGGGCTCGAAGGCCTTCGCCAAGGACGTGATGGCCGCGGCCGGGGTGCCGACCGGCCGGGCCTACGTGTGTACGACGCCCGACGAGGCAGCGGAGGCGATCGACGCCTTCGGGCCGCCGTACGTCGTGAAGGACGACGGCCTGGCCGCCGGCAAGGGTGTCGTGGTGACGTCGGACCGCGACGAGGCGCTGGCGCACGCCGCCGCGTGCCAGCAGGTGCTGATCGAGGAGTACCTGGACGGGCCGGAGGTGTCGCTGTTCGCGATCACCGACGGTACGGCGGTGCTGCCGATGCAGCCGGCGCAGGACTTCAAGCGGCTCAAGGACGACGACAAGGGCCCCAACACCGGAGGCATGGGCGCGTACACACCGTTGCCGTGGGCGCCGGACGGCCTGGTCGACGAGGTCTGCGAGCGGGTGCTGCAGCCCGTGGTCGACGAGCTGCGCCGGCGGGGTACGCCGTTCACCGGGCTGCTGTACGCGGGCCTGGCGCTGACCTCGCGCGGGGTGCGGGTGATCGAGTTCAACTGCCGCTTCGGCGACCCGGAGACGCAGGCGCTGCTGACGCTGCTGAAGACCCCGCTCGGCTCGGTGCTGAAGGCCGCGGCGGACGGCAAGCTGGCCGACTTCGGCGACCTGACCTGGCGATCCGGAGCGGCGGTCGCGGTGGTGGTGGCGTCGAAGAAGTACCCGGCGACGCCGCGGACCGGCGACGAGATCCGT
>DASXRJ010000221.1:0-13447 GCA_036506675.1 Nocardioides sp.
GTTCAAACAGGCAGTACGCCGTCGGCGGCCACATCTCGGCTCGATTCGAATCACCTGGGTTCAGTTGTGGACGCTACTGCCTGTTTGAACCGACGCCGGTCGACGACCAAACCGGGCAGGTCCGGGTCCGTTCGGCACCCATCTCGGGTTGACCCCACGTCGTGGTGGGTCGCGAGACAACCAGCGGATGGATGACAGCCACCCAGGTGCTCGCGATCAAGGCAAGGGTCAGCTTCGTCAGCTTCCAATGACAGGTCGGCGCGGGCGGTTCTCCTAAGGTGTGCAGGTGCACAGTCCGACCTGGCCGTCCGGCCGAGAGGTGCGCCTCCGCGACACCGGAGCGACGGGGACGGCGTACCCCGTGTTCCGGGACTGTCATGTCCATCTGGGCCTGGTCGATCCGGCGCGGCTGCCGGCCGGCGGGATCGGCGCGGTCGTCGACCTCGGCTGGTCGCCGGACATCGTCGATCTCGGCGGCCCCCTCGACGTCGTGTACGCCGGCCGGTTCCTCGCCGCGCCCGGCGGCTATCCCAGCGACCGGTCGTGGGCGCCGGTCGGGTCGGTCACCGGCGTGGCCTCTCCGGACGACGCGACCAACTGCGTCGTCGACCAGCTGTTCCTGGGCGCCGGCGTCATCAAGGTGACCCTCAACGCCGAGGCCGGCCCCGTGCTCGACCCGCCGACGCTCGCCGCCGTGGTTTCTGCCGCGCACGCGGCCTCGCGCCAGGTGGTGGCGCATGCGCAAGGAACCGGGATGGTCGAGCGGGCGCTGGTGGCGGAGGTCGACGTACTCGCGCACACGCCGTGGACCGAACGGCTGCCCGACGACATCGTCGCCGAGGCCGCCCGGCGGCAGGCGTGGATCAGCACCCTCGACATCCACGGTTACGGCGAGCCGACGGCCGACCGGGTCCGCGCGATCGACAACCTGGCGCGGTTCCGCGACGCGGGCGGACGGGTGCTTTACGGCACCGACCTGGGCAACGGTCCGCTGCCCGTGGGACTCAACGCGCGCGAGATCACCGCCCTGACGCACGCCGGCTTGACCGATGAGGAGATCATCGAGGCAGTGACCTCGGACTGGCCCGCTCCCGTCGAGGGTGCCGGCGACCGGGTCACGTTCGTGCCGGGGGAGCGCGGCCCCTTGACCGAGTGGCTGGCCGGCGCGAGCGTCGTACCCGTCGAGGATCTGGAGGGACTCGCGTGACCGTGACCGACCGTGCGGCGGAGCTGGACGCCGCCGACCCACTGGCCCACCTGCGTGCGGAGTTCGTCGGCGCCGAGTCGCCGCTCGTCTACTTCGACGGCAACTCGCTCGGCCGGCCCCTGCGGGCCACCCGCGAGCGGCTGGGCGAGTTCGTCGAGGACGAGTGGGGCGGGCGGCTGATCCGGGGTTGGGACGAGCGGTGGTTCGAGCAGCCGCTCACTCTCGGCGACGAGCTCGGCCGAGTGGTGCTGGGGGCCGCGCCGGGGCAGACCTTCGTCGGCGACTCGACCACGGTGCTGCTCTACAAGCTCGGCCGGGCCGCGGTCGACGCGCAGCCCGGGCGGCACGAGATCGTGCTCGACCGCGACAACTTCCCGACCGACCGTTATGTCATGGAGGGGATCGGCCGCGACAGCGGGCTGACCATCCGCTGGATCGATGTGGACACCTCCGCCGGAGTCACGGCCGAGCAGCTGGCCGAGGCGGTGTCGGAGCGTACGGCGCTCGTCGTACTCAGTCATGTGGCGTACCGCTCCGGCCACCTCTGCGACGCCCCCGAGCTGACCCGGATCGCCCACGACGCCGGTGCGCTCGTGCTCTGGGACCTGTGCCACTCGGTCGGCTCGGTGCCGGTCGCGCTCGACGACTGGGGCGCCGACCTGGCGGTCGGCTGCACCTACAAGTACCTCAACGGCGGCCCCGGCTCGCCCGCCTTCGGGTACGTCGCCCGCCGTCATCTCGAGACGCTGACCCAGCCGATCCAGGGGTGGATGGGGCACGCCGACCCGTTCCTGATGGGTCCGGGCTACCGGCCGGCGCCGTCGATCCGCCGGTTCATCAGCGGCACGCCGCCGATCCTGGGCATGCTCGCGATGCAGGACATGCTCGGGCTGATCGACGACGCGGGCATCGATGCGGTTCGGACCAAGTCGCTCGCGCTCACGTCGTACGCCGTGGAGCTCGCCGACGAGCTCCTCTCCCCGCTCGGGGTTGAACTGGCCTCGCCGCGCGACCCGGCCGCTCGGGGAGGCCACATCACGCTCAACCATCCGCGGATGAGCGAGGTCACGGGCGCGCTCTGGCAGCGCGACGTGATCCCGGACTACCGCGACCCGCACGGCCTGCGGATCGGTCTCTCGCCGCTGTCGACCAGCTTCGACGAGGTACGCCGCGGCCTTCTCGCCGTGCGGGACGAGCTGGTCTGAGCGTCAGCAGGTCTGGGCGTCAGCAGGTCTGGGCGTCGGCAGGTTTGGGCGTCGGCAGGTTTGGGCGTCGGCGTCAGCCCTCGAGCGCGGCCTCGGCTTCGGACTCGGTGCGTGGGGCGGTTGGGAGCCGTTTGTCGGCGAGATGCGCGCCGGCGAACAGCACGAAGAACAGTGCCGTCACCCCGGCTGCGGCGAGGAGCACCCGGCCGTAGCCGTGCAGGCTGACGTCGAGGAACGGGTAGGGGTACCAGCCGCTCACCGCCCCGATCACCAGCGTCAGCGCCAGCCAGGCGAACGGCCAGACCAAGGCCTCCCACGCCACGCGGCCGGTGACTCGCGGCCGCGGGCCGAACGCCACCCAGCCCACGAAGGCCAGCAGGGGTACGGCGACGTGCAGCAGCTTGTCGGCCGCCCAGCTCGCGCCCTCGAGGTCGAGTAGCGGCCGGAGCAGGAACCAGTGCACCAGCCCGGTCACCGTGATGCCGACGAACCCGGCCAGCCGGACCACCCGCCACCACCGGCCGTCACGGTTGGGGTCGCGGACCAGGGTGTACGCCGCGATCGCGACCAGCACGTTGCTCTGGATGGTGAAGTAGCAGACCAGTCGACCGAGGCGAACGGCCAACCCCGGCGGCGTACCTTCCGCGAGCACCGAGGACCCGGTGATCACCAGCACGGTCTGCAGGACGAGGGCGGTCACCGCGACGACGGCGGTGAGCAGGTGCCAGTGGCGCGCTTTCACGATCGCACCATAGGCCCTGTCGGCGGTCGCTTGTCAGTGGTTGGTGGCAGGTTGGTTGACATGGAACAGCGCATCAGCTTCGTGACCCTCGCCGTCGGTGACCTCGAGGCCACCCGGCGGTTCTACCTCGACGGTCTCGGCTGGGAGCCGGTGCTCGACGTACCGGGGGAGGTGCTGATGATCCAGGCCGGCGCCCAGCTGGTGCTGTCGCTCTGGGACGCGGCCGCGTTCGAAGCCGAGGTCGGCCCGATCACCCGCGGCCCCGGCGTCGCGCCGTTCACCCTCGCGCACAACGTCGCGACCCGGGCCGAGGTCGACGCGGTCCTGTCGACTGCCCGGGCCGCCGGCGCCGACCCGGTCCAGACCGCCGTCGAGCGCGACTGGGGCGGCTACACCGGCTACTTCGGCGATCCCGACGGCTTCCGCTGGGAGATCGCCTGGAACCCCGGCCCCATCGGCCGGCTCGTCCTGCCCTGACGTCCGCCCCCCCGCGCAACGCCGTTGACACAGCCGTGCTGTCAACGCCGGCCCGCACGCGACCTCGTCACGCGCGACGCTCGTCAGCCGCCGGGATCAGGTTCACGGTGCACTCGAACGTGCGCAGGATCTGGCTCGTGTCGACCGCCGTACCGTTGCCGAGGGCCAGGTCGAGCTCGTCGGTGGAGTCGATCGCGCCGTTGCCGTTGGCGTCGCCGGTGGCCAGGGCGGCGGCGTACCCCGACGGGAAGGCGAGCAGGTGTACCTGCCAGCGGCCGCCGTTGAAGTCTGTGTCGCCCGGCTTCGCCTCGGCGACGTTGCGCTGCGTGCCGGAGAAGGCGTAGATCGCGTCGTAGGTGCTGGCCGGGGCGCCGGTGTCGGAGAGGTCGGTCGGCGTACCCACGGTGCGGTAGAGCGAGCCGTCGATCCAGAACGCCGGCCCGCTCACACCGCCCCTTGAGTACGCCGTCGCACGCGACCAGACTGACCAGATGAGCACCCTCACCGGCCACGACGTGGAGGCCGCCGACCTGCCCGACTGGCGACTCATGATGCACGCGCTGCAGACGCGCTACCGCACCCGCGACTTCGCCACCGGGCTGCGGCTGGTCAACCGGATCGGCGAGGCGGCCGAGGAGATGAACCATCACCCCGACCTCGACCTGCACTACACCCACCTCAACATCCGGCTCTACAGCCACGACGTCTTCGGCGTCACCGGCCGCGACCTGCGGCTGGCCCGCACGATCAGCGAGCTGGCCGCCGCCGAGGGCGTCGCCGCCGACCCGGCGGTCGTCTCGGTCGTGGAGCTCGGGCTGGACACCCCCGACCACACCGCGGTCAAGCCGTTCTGGCGGGCGGTGCTGGGGCTGCGCAACCACCCGGACACCGACGACGAGGTCCGCGACGACGACGGCGACCTGCCGACCATCTGGTTCCAGAAGACCGAGCCGCACGAGGAGCCCCGCCAGCGGTTCCATCTCGACATCCGGGTGCCGCCCGAGGTGGCCGACGAGCGGATCGCGGCGGCACTGGCCGCGGGTGGCGTGCTGGTGAGTGACGAGCGCGCGCCGGCGTACACGATCCTGGCGGACGCCGACGGCAACAAGGTCTGCGTCTGCACCTGGAAGGGCCGTGACTGAGGCAACCGGCCGCGTCCAGGGGCCGGACCAGACAACGGTCAGCATCTGGGATCGACGTACCAAATGCTGGGACGGCTGGCAGACTGGCTTGACGGGAAACAGGCCCGGCGGCGACCGTAGTCGCATGCGCAAGGACATTCTTGTACGCACGCGACGCGTGAGCTGACTCAGCAGTCAGCACTCGCGTCACCCCTCGTTGCCTCCCGGCCGAGGGGTTTTTTGTTGGGCAGGACTCCAGTAGGACCGAGCAGGCAGGGCAGGAAGCACGAGGATGAGCGAACACACCGGGGCCCAGGTCACCGGAGCACAGAGCCTGATCACGTCGCTGGAACGCGCGGGGACGACCGACATCTTCGGCATCCCCGGCGGCGCGATCCTGCCGGCGTACGACCCCCTCATGGACAGCAAGATCCGGCACATCCTGGTCCGCCACGAGCAGGGCGCCGGCCACGCCGCCCAGGGGTACGCCGCCGCCACCGGCCGGGTCGGCGTCTGCATGGCGACCAGCGGCCCGGGCGCGACCAACCTGGTCACCCCGATCGCGGACGCCTACATGGACTCCGTGCCGATCGTCGCCGTCACGGGTCAGGTCGGCGCCAGCATGATCGGCACCGACGCCTTCCAGGAGGCGGACATCCGCGGCATCACGATGCCGATCACCAAGCACAACTTCCTGGTGACCGACCCCGCCGACATCCCACGCACGGTGGCCGAGGCGTTCTACATCGCCTCCACCGGCCGCCCCGGCCCGGTCCTCGTCGACGTCGCCAAGTCGGCCCTCCAGGCGACCACGACCTTCCGCTGGCCGACCCAGCTCAACCTCCCCGGCTACCGTCCGGTGACCCGGCCGCACGCCAAGCAGATCCGCGAGGCCGCCCGGCTCATCCTCGAGGCGCGCCGTCCGGTCCTGTACGTCGGCGGCGGCGTCATCCGGGCCCGCGCGTCCCGCGAGCTGGCCGAGCTGGCGGCGTTCACCGGCATCCCGGTCGTGACCACGCTGATGGCGCGTGGTGCCTTCCCCGACAGCCACCCGCAGCATCTCGGGATGCCGGGCATGCACGGCACCGTGGCAGCGGTGGCCGGCCTGCAGCGCAGCGACCTGATCATCAGCCTGGGCGCCCGATTCGACGACCGGGTGACCGGCAACCTGGACTCCTTCGCGCCTGGCGCCAAGGTCATCCACGCGGACATCGACCCGGCCGAGATCGGCAAGAACCGGCACGCCGACGTCCCGATCGTGGGCGACTGCCGCGAGGTCATCTCCGACCTGCTCCAGGCCCTGAAGGCGGAGGCGGACGCGGGGCACACCGGCGACTACGAGGGCTGGGTCGCGTTCCTGGCCGGCGTCAAGCAGACCTACCCCCTCGGGTACGACGCTCCCGACGACGGCTCGCTCGCTCCGCAGCTGGTGCTCGAGCGGCTCGGCAAGATCGCCGGACCCGAGGCGATCTACTGCGCGGGCGTCGGCCAGCACCAGATGTGGGCGGCCCACTACGTCGGCTACGAGAACCCCAACACCTGGATCAACTCCGGCGGCCTGGGCACGATGGGCTTCTCCGTGCCGGCTGCGATGGGCGCCAAGGTCGGCCGCCCGGACGCCACGGTGTGGTCGATCGACGGCGACGGCTGCTTCCAGATGACCAACCAGGAGCTGGCCACCTGCGCGATCAACGACATCCCGATCAAGGTCGCGATCATCAACAACGAGTCGCTCGGCATGGTTCGGCAGTGGCAGACGCTCTTCTACAACGAGCGGTACTCCAACACCGACCTGCACTCCAAGCGGATCCCCGACTTCGTGAAGCTCGCCGAAGCCTACGGCTGCGCTGGCCTCTCGTGCGAGAGCCCCGAGGAGGTCGACGCGACCATCGAGAAGGCGATGGAGATCAACGACGTGCCCGTGGTCGTCGACTTCCGGGTGCACCGCGACGCGATGGTGTGGCCGATGGTCGCGGCCGGCACCAGCAACGACGACATCAAGTACGCGCGCGACCTGGCGCCCAAGTTCGACGAGGATGACCTGTAGAGATGAGCAAGCACACCCTCAGCGTCCTGGTGGAGAACAAGCCCGGCGTCCTGGCCCGGATCGCCGGCCTGTTCTCCCGGCGCAGCTTCAACATCGACAGCCTCGCCGTCGGCCCGACCGAGCACCCCGAGATCTCGCGGATGACGATCGTGGTCAACGTCGAGGACAGCCCGCTGGAGCAGGTCACCAAGCAGCTCAACAAGCTGGTCGAGGTGATCAAGATCGTCGAGCTCGACGGCTCGGCGTCGGTCAACCGCGAGCTGCTGCTGGTCAAGGTGAAGGCCGATCTCGACACGCGTGGCCAGGTGCTCGACGCCGTACAGCTGTTCCGCGCGAAGGTGGTCGACGTCGCCCCCGACGCGGTTACCGTCGAGGTGACCGGCAACCCCGACAAGCTCGCCGACTTCCTCAAGGTGGTCGAGCCGTTCGGGATCCGCGAGCTCGTGCAGTCGGGGGTCATCGCCATCGGTCGCGGCCCCCGGTCGATCTCCGAGCGGACGCTTCGCCCGGTCGCGGTGCCGGTGCCGTCGGTGGCGGGGTGACAGTTTCCCCGGTTATCCGGGGAAACCGACGGTTGTCAGGCGTTGCAACCCCTGACAACCGCCAGAAGAGCCTGACAAGCAACACACACAACGCAGACAGAGAAACAACGAAGAAGGAGAGCCCCAGTGGCTGAGATGTTCTACGACGACGACGCCGACCTGGCCCTGATCCAGGGCAAGAACGTCGCCGTGCTCGGTTACGGCAGCCAGGGCCACGCCCACGCGCTGTCGCTGCGCGACTCCGGTGTGGACGTCCGCATCGGCCTGCCCGAGGGCTCGAAGTCGCGGGCCAAGGCCGAGGCAGAGGGCCTGCGGGTCCTGACGCCCGCCGAGGCGGTCGAGGAAGCCGACGTCATCGTGATCCTCGCGCCCGACCACAAGCAGCGCGCGCTCTACAAGGAGTCGGTGGAGCCCAACCTGACCGCCGGCGACACCCTGGTGTTCGGCCACGGCTTCAACATCCGGTTCGGCTACATCACCCCGCCCGAGGGCGTCGACGTGTTCATGGTCGCGCCGAAGGGCCCCGGCCACCTGGTCCGTCGCGAGTACGTCGACGGCCGCGGCGTACCCGTGCTCGTCGCCGTCGAGAAGGACGCGTCCGGCAAGGCCTGGGACCTCGCGCTGTCCTACGCCAAGGCGATCGGCGGCCTGCGCGCCGGCGGCATCAAGACCACGTTCACCGAGGAGACCGAGACCGACCTCTTCGGCGAGCAGGCGGTCCTCTGTGGTGGCGCCAGCCAGCTGGTGCAGTACGGCTTCGAGGTGCTCACCGAGGCCGGCTACCAGCCCGAGGTCGCCTACTTCGAGTGCCTCCACGAGCTCAAGCTGATCGTCGACCTGATGTACGAGGGCGGCATCGCCAAGCAGCGCTGGTCGGTCTCCGACACCGCTGAGTACGGCGACTACGTCTCCGGCCCGCGGGTCATCGACGAGCACGTCAAGGAGAACATGAAGGCCGTCCTGGCGGACATCAAGAACGGCTCCTTCGCCCAGCGCTTCATCGATGACCAGGACGCCGGCGCGCCGGAGTTCAAGGCGCTGCGTGAGAAGGGCGAGCAGCACCCGATCGAGGCAACCGGCCGCGAGCTCCGCAAGCTGATGTCGTGGGTCAAGAGCCACGACACCGACTACACCGAGGGCACCGCGACCCGCTGACCCGCGGGGCACTATTGGCCTCCTCGCGGGGCCAAACTCGCCACCTCGCGGGGCCAAGCTCGCCACCTCGCGGGGCCAGACTCGCCACCTCGCGGGGCCAAACTCGCCACTTCGTGGGGGTACGACGAAGGCCGCACCCGGATCGATTCGATCCGGGCGCGGCCTTCGCGTTTTCTCGGGAGCTACTTGACCTCGGAGCGCAGCACCAGCGTCAGCCCGATCGCCAGCGGGGCGACCAGCCAGAAGATCCCGGACACCCCGATCTGGGCCCACTCCGTGGCGGTCAAGGTGCCGTCGTACAGGGCGGACGAGGCGAAGTTGAAGTCGACCCACCCCTGGAGATCCGCGAACCAGCCCTGGAACGCAGCGAGGGTGCCCAGCGCGGCAGGCAGGACCAGCGCGTAGACGAAGTAGCCCACGATCGCGCCGGGCGAGTTGCGGATGAGGACGCCCAGGGTGAAGCCCATCAGCATGCCCAGCCCGTCGGCGAGGAAGATCGTCAACACGTTGGTGAACGGGATGTCCCAGGTCGTGTCGACCCCGAGGATCGCGCTGCCGACCACGTTGCCGAACGCACCGACGATGAACGCGGTCGCGATCGACGCGACGCCGACCAGCATTGTCGCGACGAGCTTCCCCGTGACCACCCGGCTCCGGTGCGGGACCAGCGTGAACGTGGTCAACCCGCTGCGCTGGCTCCACTCACTGGTGACCGACAGGACGGCGATCATCGGCAGGATGATCGTCATCGGTACGCCGATCGCGCCGGCGAACCTGTCGTAGCTGAGCTCGTCGTGGGGTACGAAGAGCAGCGTCGCCGCGGTCGCGAGCGTCGCGGCGATCCCCACGCTCATCATCAGCCAGAAGCCCGACCGGGTGTCGAACATCTTGCGCAGCTCGACGCCGACGATCCGGGACATCGGGATCGGCTGCGGGGTGGATCTCGTGCCCGCGACCGGCGCCTCGCGCTCCACGATGGCGGTGGCGGTTGTGGTGCTCATGCTGCGACTCCTTCACGTTGTGAATCTGCGGTGAGCTCGAGGAACATCTCTTCGAGGCCGGCGCCGTCGGCGGACCTCAGCTCGGTGAGGGCGATGCCGGCCGCCAGGGCGACCTGACCCACCCGGGTGGTGTCGGCGTCGGTGCGCAGGGCGCCGTCGGGCGACACGAGGGCCTGGATGCCGGCGGTCTCGAGGGCCCGGACCAGCGCCGCGGCCTCGACGGTTCGTACGACGGTGCCCGCCGCCTCGAGCAGCTCGCTCTTCGTGCCCTGGGCGACGATCCGGCCGTTGCCGATCACGACGAGGTCGTCGGCGATCACCTCGATCTCGTGCAGGAGGTGCGAGGACAGCAGCACGGTGCCGCCCTGGTCGGCGTACTCGCGCAGCAGGTCGCGCATCCAGCGGATGCCCGCGGGGTCCAGCCCGTTGGCGGGCTCGTCGAGGATCAGCGCGGACGGGTCTCCGATCAGCGCTGTCGCGATCCCGAGCCGCTGCCGCATGCCGAGCGAGTAGTTGCGCACCCGGCGGCCGGCCTCGGCCTCGGTGAGGCTGACCAGGTCCAGCATCTCGTCGACCCGACGGGCCGGCAGACCCATCGTGCGCTGGGCGATGGTGAGGATCTCCCGACCGGTGCGCCCGGCGTGCTGCGCCGACGCGTCGAGGAGTACGCCGACCTCGAGGCCTGGGTTGGGCAGGTCGGCGTACCTGCGACTGGAGACGGTGGCGCTGCCGGACGAGGGCGGCGTGAGGCCGACCATGATCCGCATCGTCGTCGACTTGCCGGCTCCGTTCGGCCCGAGGAAGCCAGTCACGCGACCGGACCGGGCGGTGAAGGTGACGTCGTCGACGGCGGTGAACGCGCCGTACTTCTTGGTGAGTGCTTCGACCTTGATCATGGTGAGAAGCCTCGCCGGAGAGGGGCCTTCCCCACATCGGGGAAGCCGACCAGCCTGACCCGGAGCCCACCCCCGAGCACGTCTCAGGGTCGACCCCGGCTTGCCGGTCGACATGAGCCGGGTCGGCGTTTCGGGAACAGATTGACAGTTCAACCGGTTGTGCGGCACGTGAGAATCGAGATCTGGTCCGACGTCGTGTGTCCGTGGTGCTACATCGGCAAGCGCCGACTGGAGAAGGCGCTCGTGGACTTCCCACACGAGGTCGAGGTCGTCTGGCGGTCCTTCCAGCTCGACCCCGGGGCGCCGCAGGAGGCCACCGAGTCGGTCGCGGAGCATCTCGGCAGGAAGTACGGCGGTGGGCCCGAGGCCGGCCGCCGGATGGTCGACCGGGTCGAGGCGATCGCCGCCGAGGAGGGCCTGCTCTTCCGCCACCACGCCTCGGTGCGCGCCAACACTCTCGACGCGCACCGCCTGCTTCACCTGGCCCGACGACACGGGCTGCAGGGTGAGCTGAAGGAGGCGCTGCTCGCGGCCTACTTCACCCAGACCGAGAACGTCGCCGACCACGAGGTACTCCGCAAGATCGCCGCCGGCGTCGGCCTCGACCCGGTCGAGGTCGACACCACCTTGGCCAGTGAGGCGTTCCGCGACGAGGTCTACGCCGACATCGAGCAGGCTCAGGCGTTCGGAGCGAGCGGCGTGCCGTTCTACGTGGTCGAGGGCAGGTACGGCGTCTCGGGTGCCCAGCCGACCGAGGTGTTCGCCCAGGTCCTCGAACGCGCCTGGGCCGACCTGCACCCGAAGCTCGACCTGGTCGGCGGCGACGACGTATGCGGTCCTGACGGCTGCGCCATCTGATCCGTGATCGCCGGCTGACGCAGACGGCGTCAGGCTTCGGGCGCCGCCGCAACCGGTTGATCGCGTGTGACCCAGGTCGCGATGTGCCGCCAATGTCCGATCTGTTAGGTTAGGCGTGCCTAAGTAAGTCCCTAACGGTGAGGAGCGGTGAGGAATGCTCGCCAACTTCCTGATCGGCCTGCGCGAGGGCCTGGAGGCGGCGCTGGTCGTCAGCATCCTGGTCGCGTACCTGGTCCGGTCCGAACGACGGCACCTCCTGCCGCGCGTGTGGGCCGGCGTACTCGCGGCGGTCGCCATCAGCCTCGGGTTCGGCGCACTGCTCACCTTCGGCCCGCGCGGGCTCACGTTCGAGGCCCAGGAGGCCATCGGGGGAACGCTGAGCATCGTCGCGGTCGCCTTCGTCACCTGGATGATCTTCTGGATGGCGAAGGCGGCCCGGGGCCTGGGCGGCGAGCTGCGCGGCCAGGTCGACCGGGCCGCGGAGGGTTCGCGCTGGGGGCTGGTCGTGGTCGCCGTACTCGCCGTCGGGCGGGAGGGCCTCGAGACCGCGCTGTTCCTGTGGGCCGCGACCCAGGCGGCCACCCGCGACGCCGCGGGCACCGTCGTACCCTCCTGGCAGCCGTTGGTCGGCGCCGGGCTCGGCATAGCCACCGCGGTCGTGCTCGGCTACCTCATCTACCGCGGCGCGCTCACGATCAACCTGAGCAAGTTCTTCACCTGGACCGGCGCCTTCTTGATCCTGGTCGCCGCCGGCGTCCTGTCGTACGGCGTCCACGACCTGCAGGAGGCCGGCATCCTGCCGGGGCTGGGCAGCCTCGCCTTCGACGTCTCGGGCGTCATCGACCCGACCACCTGGTACGCCGTCCTGCTCAAGGGCGTCTTCAACTTCTCGCCGGTCACCACCAAGCTCGAGGCCGCGGTCTGGATCCTGTACGTCGTCCCGACGGCGATCGCGTTCCTCCTCGGTGCCCGCCGCCGCGACCAGCCGCGGCCGGCGCCCGCCGAGCCCGAGAAGCCCCACGCGCCCGTCGGCGCCCGCTGACCCAGCAACACCCCATCCGATCGACCAAGAAAGACGCTGAAATGCGCCCCCACAACACCGCCGCCGGCCTGGCCGCGCTCGCCCTCGCCGTGCCGGTCCTCTCGGCCTGCACCGAGAACGCCACCGGCTCCGACTCCGGCGACCGGCGCTCGATCTCGGTCACCTCGACCGACGACGCCTGCGAGGTCAGCGCCACCAGCGCGCCGGCCGGCACGCTCACCTTCGACGTGACCAACAGCGGCTCGAAGGTGACCGAGTTCTACCTGCTCGGCGAGGACGGCCTGCGCATCGTCGGCGAGGTCGAGAACATCGGCCCCGGCCTGACCCGCAAGCTCGTAGTGAGCGCCCCCGAGGGCGGCTACCTGACGGCCTGCAAGCCCGGCATGACGGGCGAGGGGATCCGCGCGGCGTTCGCCGTCGAGCACTCCGACGAGAAGGTCGCCACCGCCGACGACTCCGCTGACTACCACGCGCTGGTCAAGCAGGCGCAGGACAACTACGCGGCGTACGTCCAGGACCAGTCCGACCAGCTGCTGACCCAGACCGAGGCCTTCGTGGCGGCGTACAAGAAGGGCGACGACGCGGAGGCCCGCCGGCTCTACCCGCTGGCGCGCGTGCACTGGGAACGGATCGAGACGGTCGCGGAGTCGTTCGGCGACCTGGACCCGAAGATGGACGCCCGCGAGGCCGACCTCGAGCCCGGCCAGAGGTGGACCGGCTGGCACCGGATCGAGAAGGACCTCTGGCCGGCCCGAGCGGGCAAGTACGCCGCACTGACGGCCAAGGAGCGGGCGACGTACGCCGACGACCTGCTCGCCAACACCCGCGCCCTCGACGGCCGGGTCCAGAAGCTCACCTTCACCATCGACCAGATCTCCAACGGCTCGCGCGGGCTGATGGAAGAGGTCGCGACCGGCAAGGTCACGGGCGAGGAGGAGTACTGGTCGCGCACCGACCTCTACGACTTCCAGGCCAACGTCGACGGCGCCCGGGTCGGCTTCGAGGGCGTCGAGCCGATCCTCGAGCAGAAGAACCCCAAGTTGGCCACCACGCTGAGCACCCGATTCGCCGCCCTGCAGAAGCTGCTCGACGAGCAGCGCCGCGGCGCCGGCTTCGTGTCGTACGACCAGGTCAGCAAGGCCGACATCAAGAAG
>DASXRJ010000222.1:0-5447 GCA_036506675.1 Nocardioides sp.
GTCGGCGTACGACACGTCGAGCACCGCGATCCCCCGCGCCCGGAGATCGGACTCCAGCCGGCCGGCGTCGGCGTGGTCGACGACCAAGTCGTGCTCGACGACGAGGTACCGGGTCAGCGTGCCGACCTCCTCGAGCCCGGCCCGGACGGCGTCGGAGTAGGCCCGGACCAGGCCGCCGGCCCCGAGCAGCACTCCCCCGAACCATCTCGTCACCACCGCGACCACGTCGGACACGTCGCGGCCGCGGAGCACCTCGAGCATCGGCGCGCCGGCCGTGCCGGCGGGTTCGCCGTCGTCGGAGGACCGCTGCACCTCCGCCCCCGGCCCGAGCACGAACGCCGAGCAGTGGTGGCGGGCGTCCCAGTGCTGCTTGCGAAGCCGTTCGACGACCGCGCGGGCGGCGTCCTCCTCCTCGACCCGGACCAGCGTGCAGAGGAACCGCGACCGCTTGACCTCGATCTCGGCCTCGCCGTCGCGCGCGATGGTCAGATAGTGGTCCGGCGGGCTCACGCGCCGTCCCCCGCGGGCGGGTTCGGCTCCGGCGTGGTGTCGTCGGCAGTCGGATCGGCGGCGGGCTCCTCGACTGGCTCCTCGGCAGGCGAGCCGTTGGTGCGTACGCCGTTGTCGAACGAGACGGCCACCTTCTCGAAGCCCTTGTGCCGCTGGGCGCGGGCATAGCTGGTGTAGGCGCGCCGGTCGGCGTGGGTCAGCCGGACCCGGTCGGTGAACGGCGTGAGGAGGGCGCGCGGGTAGAGCTTGCGAGCGAGTACGACGTTGATCTCCATCGCCACCACGGCCATCACCGCGCCGATGTAGATGAAACCGACCAGGCCGAGCACCAGGCCGAAGGTCTTGTTCATGGCCGAGGTGTCCACCAGCACGTGGCTGACGTAGGCAGCACCGGCGTACTGCAGGCCTTGCAACATCACCGCGAGCGCGAACGCGCCCGGAGCCGCGCGGGCCAGCGAGTGGTCGTGGGCCGCCGCGACCCGGAACAGCAGCGTGAACGCCGCCCCCACCACGAGCACGGTGATCAACGGCAGCGCCGCCCGGACCCCCGCGTCGAGCGTCGAGCCGAACGCCTCGGTGGTGCTCGCGATGGTCGACACGATCGAGACCGTGAGCAGCGTTCCCCCGGCGGTGACCAGGAGCAGCAGGCTCTTGAGCCGGATCAGGATCGGGTTGGGCCGGCTGTTGCGCGGGATGGACCAGGCGACGGCCATGGTGTTCTGGATCGCCTGGCCGAGGCCGAGGGTGCCGTAGAGCGCGGCCAGCGAGCCGACCACCACGCCGGTGGTCGAGCCCTGCAGACCCTCCGGACGCCCGAGCTGGTCGCCGATGATCGGGAAGGTGCTGAGCGCGGAGTCGAGGATCCGGTCGCGCAGATGCGGCCGCCCCTCGAGCACGAAGCCGAGGATCGAGGTGCCGAGCAGCATCAGCGGGAAGACCGCGATGAAGGCGTAGTAGCTCAGCGTGGCGGCGAGGTAGTTGCCCTGGTCGTCGAAGAACTTGTACGCGACTGCCAGGGGCACCGAGGCGCGCGGGTGCCGCTGCTGGAAGCGGTCGATTGTGCCGACGACCCCGCTCATGAGCGTCAACCTACCTCTGGTCAGAGCAGTCCCAGGACCTCCGCGCCGATCCGGAGGATGAAGGCCGAGACGACCACCACGAAGAAGATCCGGACGAACTTCGCGCCCCGGGCGACCGCCGTACGCGCGCCGAGGTAGCCGCCCAGCAGGTTGGCCACACCCATCACCAGCCCGACCCGCCACATCACCGCTCCCTGCGGCACGAAGATCACCAGCGCGCCGAGGTTGGTCGCCCAGTTGGCCAGCCGGGCCTTGGCCGAGGCCTCGAGGAAGTTGTAGCCGAGCAGGCCGACCAGCGTGAACACGAAGAACGAGCCGGTCCCTGGCCCGAGCGCGCCGTCGTAGAAACCGACCGCCAGCCCGGTCGCCATCGCCGCCGCGGTGTGCCGGTGTCCCGCGAACCGGAGCTGCGTGCGCTCGCCGAGCTCGGGCTTGAAGAGCACGTAGGCGCCCACGATCACGAGTACGGCGAGCACGATCGGGTTGAACGCCGACTTCGGCAGGTACGACGCGACCAACGCGCCGAGCATCGAGCCGGTCAGCGCCAACGCCATCAGCGGCAGGAAGGTCTTCGGGTCCGGCTTGACCCGGCGGTAGTACGTCGTCGAGGCGACCGTCGTACCGCAGAAGGAGGCCAGCTTGTTGGTGGCCAGGATCTGCACCGGCGACGCCGCCGGCAGCCCGAGCACCAGGGCCGGCAGCTGGACCAGTCCGCCCCCGCCGACCACGGCGTCGACGTACCCGGCCGCGAGCGCCGCGATCGCGAGCAGGAGCAGGACGGTCAGCGAGGGTTCGGGCACTCGGGCGAGTCTAGGGATCGGGTCGTGATGCCGAGGACGCGCCCGGCCGCGTCGTGGGCATCACAAGGCGAGCAGGCGTTCGCGGTTGACCGCGAGGCGCTCGAGCTCCGCCTCGACGACCGCGAGCCGGCCGTCGAGCTCACGGAGTACGACGACCACCCCGGACCTTGTCGCGGCCAGCCGCTCGACCGCCTGGCTGATCCGGCTGCGGGCGGCCAGGTCGCTGAAGATGTTGTCGAACCAGACGTCGAAGGTCCGGGTCATCGAGCCGACCACAAGGGCGCCGACCGTCTGCATGCCGACGTCGGCGAGCTCGCGCCCGAGCCGCTGCAGCGCGGCGTCCGCGCGGCGCATCAGGGCGGTGGCGTCGTCCATCCGGTTGTACTTCATCGCGGAGCTGAACCTGCCGCCGCCGAAGAAGGTGTCGTACGACGACCGAGCTCGGCCAGCTCGGTGCCCAGTCCGGAGCCCGAGGCCGTGAGCCACTCCTCCTTCGCGGCCAGTGCGCGTTCCCGGCGCTCAGCGGGCTCGCCCAGTGCCTGCAACCGCGCGCGCACGTCGTTGCGCTCCGTCGCCCGGCTCTCCCGCTCGGCTTCGGCGGCCGCGACGGCGTACTCGGCCGCCTCCTGCCCCGCTTTCTCGACACTCAGCTGTTCGTCGCGGCTGCCGTTGAGGACGGCCCAGATCCTTGTGGTGGAGAAGCTCTCCAGCTTGCGCACCTGGTCGTTCTCGTCATCGAGCCGGGCTCTGGCCTCCTTCACCGCGCGATCGGCGGCCACCAGGGCCTCCTCGGCCCGGGCCAGCCTGGCGGTGAGTGTGTGATGCTCGGCGAGCGCCTGTTCGGCGTCCTCGAGCTCGGCCTGGATCTGCTCCCCCGTGGTCATGCCCGGATCCTAGATCGCGAGTCGCAACGGGCTGAGCAGGACCGGCCGCACCCCCCTCGCGGGAAGCAATGCCGGGGTCAGTAGGCGATGGCGGGCGATCGCCCCCAAGTGTTGTGACACTCGTAGGCGATTGCCCAGCATCATCAACTGGTCAGGACGCGGCTCCCAGAGGGACGCGGCTCCCAGAAGCAGGCTGCCAGCGGCGAACGCGACCAGACCCGAGTCGTGATGCCGAGCACGCGCCGCCAGCCCGCGACCGACCCGTGTCCGGATCAGGCGTTGACGAGATAGGCGAGCAGGTCCTGTCGGGTGAGTACGCCGACCGGCTTGCCGTCCTCGTGCACCAGCACCGCGTCGGCCTTCTCCAGCAGCGCGACCGCTTCGGGTGCGGGCGAGGTGGAGCCGATCGTGGGCAGGGCAGGTGACATGTGGTCCTCGACCCGGTCGGTGAGCCTGGCGTGGCCGGCGAAGAGGGCCTCGAGCAGGGTGCGTTCGGAGACCGAGCCGGCCACCTCGGCGGCCACGATCGGCGGTTCGGCGCGGACCACGGGCATCTGCGACACGCCGTACTCCTGGAGGATGTGCACGGCCTCGGCGATCGTCTCGCCGGGGTGGGTGTGGACGAGATCGGGGAGCTGGCCGGACTTGCCGCGCAGCACCTCGCCGACGGTCTGGGCGTCGCCGGCGGCGAGGAAACCGTACTGGCCGAGCCACTCGTCGTTGAACACCTTGGTGAGGTAGCCGCGGCCCGAGTCGGGCAGCAGCACCACGATCACCGCGTCGTTGCGGCCCTCGGCGGCGAGCTCGTGGGCGAGCTGGACCGCGGCGTACGCCGCCATCCCGGACGACCCACCGACCAGCAGCGCCTCCTCGCGGGCCAGCCGCCGGGTGAAGGCGAACGAGTCGGCGTCGGAGACCTCGATGATGCGGTCCGCGATCGTGCGGTCGTAGGTCTCGGGCCAGAAATCCTCGCCGACGCCTTCAACGAGGTAGGGCCGGCCGGTGCCGCCGGAGTAGACCGAGCCGACGGGGTCTGCGCCGATGATCTGGACGTCCGGGTTCTGCTCCTTGAGGTAGCGGCCGATGCCGGTGATCGTCCCGCCGGTGCCGACACCGGCCACGAAGTGGGTGACCCGGCCCTCGGTCTGCTTCCAGATCTCCGGGCCGGTGGTCTCGTAGTGGGAGCGCGGGTTGTTGGGGTTGGAGTACTGGTCGGGCTTCCAGGCGCCGGGCGTCTCGCGCACGAGCCGGTCGGAGACGTTGTAGTAGGAGTCCGGGTGCTCCGGTGGTACGGCGGTCGGGCAGACGACCACCTCGGCGCCGTACGCCTTGAGGACGTTGCGCTTGTCCTCGCTCACCTTGTCGGGGCACACGAAGATGCAGTGGTAGCCCTTGGCCTGGGCGACCATCGCGAGGCCGACGCCGGTGTTGCCGGAGGTCGGCTCGACGATCGTGCCGCCGGGCTGGAGCTCGCCGGACGCTTCGGCGGCCTCGATCATCCGGGTCGCGATGCGGTCCTTCACGGAGCCGCCGGGGTTGAGGTACTCGATCTTCGCGAGCACGAGAGGGGCAGGTTCGACACCGTCGAGGCTGGGGTCACCAGAAGGGGCGAGGGTGCGCGAGAGCTTCAGCAGCGGGGTGTCGCCGATGAGGTCGAGGAGCGAAGTCACATAGTCCACATGGCCAATGTAACGGCGCTCAATCCGTAAAGTAGAACCGTGGGGAAAGCAGCTGCAGCCAAGAAGCTCGCGTCCGCGGCCGCCTATGGCGGCGGCGGACTCTCGTTGCTGGGCGGCGCCGTGTACGGCGTGCTCACCGCCGAGGCCAAGCTGGCCCGCCGGGCCATCGGCGACACGAACGGCGAGCCACCCGACTCGACCGGCTGGTACGGCCGCGGCCGCCCGGGGCCCGCGATCAAGGTGGCGCTGCTGGGCGACTCCAGCGCGGCCGGGTACGGCGTCGACCGGGTCGAGGACACTCCTGGCGCCCGGCTGGCCAGCGGGTTGGCCGAATGGGCGGACCGGCGGGTCTACCTGCGCGAGTTCGCGGTGGTCGGCGCCCAGTCCTCCGACCTGCGCCAGCAGGTCGACGCCACCCTGCCGATCGAGCCGGACGTCGCGGTGATCCTGATCGGCGCCAACGACGTGACCCACACCGTGCTGCCCAGCCAGTCG
>DASXRJ010000223.1:0-27609 GCA_036506675.1 Nocardioides sp.
AAAGAACGCCACCAGCCACAGACCCAGGAGCACAAGCCACAGGGTCAGTTCGACTGTCCCGATCCCACCGAGGAACCTCACCCCGATCAGCGGGATCAACAGGAAGAGCAAGATCGTCTGTCGCATGTTCATCGAGGCCCCCTAGCCCTGCGGTGTCCCAAGCCCACGTGCCGTTGTACTACGAACGTAGGGTATGCCGCGATTGGTCGGGGACCGCGTTGCCGACGGAAACCGGTTCTGACTAGATTGGCGCTCTATCTGCCTTCTCCAAATCTATAAGAGGACTCCACCTGTGGCCCTGCCCCCGCTCACGCCCGAACAGCGCCAGGCCGCCCTGGACAAGGCCGCGGCCTCCCGCCGCGAACGGGCCGAGGTCAAGAACCGCCTCAAGCACTCCGGCACCTCCATCGTCGAGGTGCTCCACGAGGGCCAGGCCAACGAGGTCATCGGCAAGATGCGGGTGCTCGACCTGCTGCAGGCCATGCCGGGGCTCGGCAAGGTCCGGGCGCGACAGCTCATGGAACGTCTCAGCATCGCCGAGAGCCGTCGGGTGCGCGGGCTGGGCGCGAAGCAGATCGCCGCGCTCGAGCGTGAGTTCGCAGCTGGTGAGTGAGCCGAGGCTGGAGGCCGTGACCGGGTCCGCACCCGGGCGGTCCCGGCTGGTGGTGCTGGCCGGCCCGACCGCCGTCGGGAAGGGCACGGTCGCGGCCGCCGTACGCGAGGACCACCCGGAGGTCTGGGTCTCGGTCTCGGCGACGACCCGCAAGCCGCGGCCCGGCGAGGTCGACGGGGTGCACTACTGGTTCGTCTCCGACGAGGAGTTCGACCGGATGGTCGCCGACGACGAGCTGCTGGAGTGGGCCGTCGTACACAAGGCGGCGCGGTACGGCACCCCCCGCAGGCCGGTCGAGGAGGCGCTGGCCGCCGGCCGCCCGGCGATGCTGGAGATCGACCTGCAAGGTGCCCGCCAGGTACGCCGGACCATGCCCGACGCGCTGTACGTCTTCCTGGCGCCGCCGACCTGGGAAGAGCTGGTACGCCGCCTGGTCGGCCGGGGCACCGAGACGGAGGCCGAGCGGGAGCGCCGGCTCGAGACGGCCAGGGGCGAGCTGGCCGCCGAGAAGGAGTTCGACGTCACCATCGTCAACCACGAAGTTCACGCTGCGGCCGACGAGTTGGTAACCTTGATGAGGCTCCCCTCTCATCTGTCCGGGGAGCCGTATCCTGAGTGACTTGTTCCGACTGACTTGTGAGGCCCGCTTCGTGTCTGCCCCCACCCCCGCCGGCGAGGGAGTAACCAACCCCTCGATCGACGACCTGCTCACCAAGACGGACAGCAAGTACAAGCTGGTCCTCTACAGCGCCAAGCGCGCCCGGCAGATCAACGCCTACTACTCCCAGCTCGGCGAAGGCCTGCTCGAGTACGTCGGCCCGCTGGTCGACACCCACGTCCAGGAGAAGCCCCTCTCGATCGCGCTCCGCGAGATCAACGAGGACCTGCTGACCTGCGAGGACATCGACCCCGCCGAGATCGCGGCGGAGGCCGAGGCCAAGGCTGCCGCCCGGGCCGCCCAGGTCGAGTCGCCCTTCGGCGTCGAGTGACCCGCTGACTCCGATGCGCGTCGTGCTCGGCGTCAGCGGCGGGATCGCGGCGTACAAGGCCTGCGAGCTGCTGCGCCGCTTCACCGAGTCGGGCCACGACGTGACCGTCGTACCGACCGCTGCCGCCCTGGAGTTCGTGGGCGCCCCGACGTGGGCGGCCCTGTCCGGGAAGCCGGTGGCGACCGACGTGTGGAGCGACGTACACGAGGTGCCGCACGTCCGGATCGGCCAGACCGCCGACCTGGTCGTGGTTGCGCCGGCGACGGCCGACCTGATGGCGAAGGCCGCGCACGGCCTGGCCGACGACCTGCTCACCAACACGCTGCTGACCGCCCGCTGCCCGGTGGTGTTCGCGCCCGCGATGCACACCGAGATGTGGGAGCACCCCGCGACCCGGGCCAACGTCGAGACGCTGCGCTCGCGCGGCGTGGTCGTGATCGAGCCCGCCGAGGGCCGGTTGACCGGCAAGGACACCGGCAAGGGCCGGCTGCCCGAGCCGGAGGAGATCTTCGAGCTGGCGCTCCAGGTGGCCGCGCGCGGCCCCGTCGCCCCAGACCTGGCCGGTCGCCACGTGGTGGTCTCCGCGGGTGGCACGCGTGAGTACCTCGACCCGGTGCGCTTCCTCGGCAACCGCTCGTCCGGTCTGCAGGGCTACGCCCTGGCCCGAGCGGCCGCGGCCCGGGGAGCCGAGGTGACCCTGGTCGCCGCCAACGTCGGCCTCCCCGACCCCGCGGGAGTCAAGGTGGTCCGCGTCGAGACCACCGCCGAGCTCCGCGACGAGATCCTCGCGGCCGCCCCGTCGGCGGACGCCGTGGTGATGGCGGCCGCGCCCGCGGACTTCCGGCCGACGTCGGTCAGCTCGGCGAAGATCAAGAAGACCGACGACGGGCAGGCGCCGGCGATCGAGCTGGCCCAGAACCCCGACATCCTCGCCGAGATCTCCCACGACCGGGCCCGGCAGGGCCAGGTGATCGTGGGCTTCGCCGCCGAGACCGGCGACGAGAGCGGCTCGGTGCTCGATCACGCGCGTGCCAAGCTGGCGCGCAAGGGCTGCGACCTGCTCGTCGTCAACGACGTCAGCGGGGGAGCGGTCTTCGGCAGCCCGGACAACGAGGCCGTCGTACTCTCCGCGCGGGGTGAGCCGGTCGAGGTACCCCGCGGTTCCAAGGCGGCTCTGGCCCACGTGATCTGGGACCAGGTCGTCGTACAGCTGAGTTGAGACGGCCGTCCCGAATGGCGGGACGGCGGATTATCGTGGTGGAACACACCCCTGGATTGGAAAGAGTGACGAACGTGGCAGGACGCCTCTTCACGTCGGAATCGGTGACCGAGGGTCACCCGGACAAGATCGCGGACCAGATCAGCGACTCGGTTCTCGACGCGATGATCGAACAGGATCCGCACAGCCGGGTCGCCGTCGAGACGCTGCTGACCACCGGTGTGGTCGTCGTCGCCGGCGAGGTGACCACCACGGGCTACGTCGACATCAAGCAGGTCGTGCGCGACCGGATCCTGAAGATCGGCTACGACTCGTCGCTGAAGGGTTTCGACGGCGCCTCCTGCGGCGTCATGGTGGCGATCGGCGGCCAGTCCGGCGACATCGCCCAGGGTGTGGACACCGGCCACGAGAGCCGGACCGGCTCGGTGGACGCGATGGACAAGCAGGGCGCCGGCGACCAGGGGCTGATGTTCGGCTACGCCTGCGACGACACCGACGTACTCATGCCGCTGCCGATCGTGATCGCGCAGCGCCTGGCCGAGCGGCTCTCCGCCGTACGCAAGGACGACACGCTTCCCTACCTGCGCCCGGACGGGAAGACCCAGGTCACCATCGAGTACGACGCCGAGAACCGTCCGGTCCGCGTCGACACCGTCGTACTCTCTACGCAGCACTCCGAGGAGACCGAGCTCGGCACCCTGGAGTCGGACGTCAAGAAGCACGTCATCGACCCGGTGCTCGAGACCTTCTCGATCCCCTCCGAGGGCTACCGGCTGCTGGTCAACCCGACCGGCCGCTTCGTGGTCGGCGGCCCGATGGGCGACGCCGGGCTGACCGGCCGCAAGATCATCGTCGACACCTACGGCGGCATGGCCCGCCACGGTGGTGGCGCCTTCTCGGGCAAGGACCCGTCGAAGGTCGACCGCTCCGCGGCGTACGCGATGCGCTGGGTGGCCAAGAACGTCGTCGCCGCCGGCCTGGCGCGCCGCTGCGAGGCCCAGGTCGCCTACGCGATCGGCAAGGCGCAGCCAGTGGGTGTCTTCATCGAGACCTTCGGCACCGGCACCGTGTCCGACGAGAAGATCCAGGATGCCGTGCTCGAGGTCTTCGACCTGCGCCCGGCCGCGATCATCCGCGACCTCGACCTGCTGCGGCCGATCTACGCCAAGACCGCGGCGTACGGTCACTTCGGCCGTGAGCTTCCCGAGTTCACCTGGGAGCGCACCGACCGGGCCGACGCGCTGAAGGCGGCTGTGGCGGGCTGAGGCCTTTTGGGGTGTCAGTTTCCCCGGATATCCGGGGAAACTGACGGTTGTCAGGCGCTGCAACCCCTGACAACCGTCGGAACTCCCTGACAAGCACCGGCCGTACGGCGCCTCGTCGGCGTCCGCTGATAGACATGCGCCCATGACCGATCATCAGCCCGAGCAGCCCGAGTTGCTGCCCGGGCTGGTGGCGTCTTCGGGGCCGGCCCCCAAGAAGACGGCCCCCAAGAAGACGGCCCTCAAGAGGACGACCACGCGGAAGACGACCGCCAAGCCGAAGCCCGAACCGGAGCTAGCCGAGACCGACCCGGTGGCCCGGGTGCTCGTCGACGTACCCCTGGCGCACCTCGACCGGCCGTTCGACTACGCCGTGCCCGCGACGATGGCCGAGTCCGCTCAGCCGGGGACAAGAGTCAAGGTGAGGTTCGCCGGCCAGGACGTCGACGGGTTCGTCGTCGAGCGGGCCGCGGCCAGCGACCATCAGGGCCGGCTCGCGCCGTTGCGCCGGCTGGTCAGCGCCGAGCCCGTGCTCAGCCCGGAGATCGCCGCGCTGACCGCCGAGGTCGCCCGCCGGTACGCCGGCACCCGCTCAGACGTACTGCGTCTGGCCGTACCGGCGAGACATGCCACGACCGAGAAGAAGCCGTCGCCGGAGTCACCGACCGACAGACCCGCCCACGACCCCGAGACCTGGCGCCACCACCGGCACGGGCCCGACTTCCTGGCGGCGCTGGCTGCAGGCAAGGCACCGCGGGCCGTCTGGTGCGCGGCCCCCGCCGACGACTGGCCGACGATGCTCGCCCAGGCCGCGGCGGCGACGTACGAGTCCGGCCGCGGCGTCCTGCTCTGCGCGCCCGACGGCAAGGACGTCGCCCGCCTCGACGCCGCGCTGACCAAGACGCTCGGCGAGGGCCACCACGTCGCGCTTACCGCCGACAGCGGCCCGGCCGCCCGCTACCGCGACTTCCTGGCCGTACGACGCGGCGCCCGCAAGGTCGTCGTCGGCACCCGAGCCGCCGCGTTCGCGCCCGTGCCCGATCTCGGGCTGGTCGCGATCTGGGACGACGGCGACGACCTATACGCCGAGCCGCGGGCGCCGTACCCGCACACCCGCGAGGTGTTGCTGCTCCGGGCCGAGCGCGACGCGACCGCCGTACTCCTGGGTGGGTTCGCGCGCACCGTCGAGGCCGAGTACCTCCTCGCCACCGGCTGGGCCCGCGCGATCGAGGCCGACCGCGCCACGATCCGCGAGCGGGTCCGGGTCCAGGTGACCGGAGCCAGCGACCGCGACCTGGAGCGCGACCCGTTCGCGCGGGCGAGCCGGCTGCCCAAGCAGGCGCACGACGTCATCCGGGAGGCGGTGACGACCGGGCCGGTGCTGGTGCAGACCCCCAGGACCGGGTATGCCGCCACGCTGGCCTGCGAGCGCTGCCGTACGCCGGCCCGGTGCCGGGAGTGCCAGGGACCGCTGCGGCTGACCGGCCCGAGTACGCCGCCCGAGTGCCGCTGGTGCGGACATGTGGAGCCGGCCTGGGCCTGTCCCACCTGCGGGCATCGCGGGCTCCGCGCCCCCGTCGTCGGCGACAGCCGGACCGCCGAGGAGCTCGGCCGCGCCTTCCCGGGGATGCGGGTCCGCGCCTCGAGTGGTGACCGGGTGCTGGCCGAGGTCGACGCCAAGCCGCAGATCGTGGTGGCCACGCCGGGGGCGGAGCCGGTCGCGGCGGGCGGCTACGCGGCCGTCGTACTCCTGGACACGTGGTTGGCCCTGGCCCGCACGGACCTGCGCACCGACGAGGAGGCGCTGCGGCGCTGGCTGGGCGCGGCCGGGCTGGTGCGCGCGGGAGGCCAGGTGGTCGTGGTGGGGGAGCCGACCCACCCCGCGATCCAGGCGCTGGTGCGCTGGGATCCGGCCGGCTTCGCGCGCCGCGAGATGGCCGAACGCCAGTCCGCGCACCTGCCGCCGGCCAGCCGGCTGGCGACGGTCACCGGCACCGCAGCGGCGGTGGAGGAGGCACTGGCGGCGTTCGTGCGGCCGCCCGGTGCCGAGGTGCTCGGCCCGGCCCCGCACGGCGACGAGGAGGTCCGGGCCGTGGTCCGCGTCCCGCGCGCGCACGGGGCCGCGCTCTCAGCCGCCCTGGGCGACCTGCAGCGCACCCGGTCGAGCCGCAAGCTGACCGCCGTACGCATCCAGGTCGACCCGGCGGCGTTGAACTGAAGCCGAGTCGCGATGCCCAGGACGCGTCGGAGCGCGTCCCTGGCAGCACGACTCGCTCACTAGACTGGGCGAGCCCGCACCCAAGATCCAGCCCGCACCAGATCCAGCCCGCACCAGATCCAGGGAGTCTCGTTGGCCATCCAGCCGATCCGCCTGTTCGGCGACCCGATCCTGCGCAAGCCGGCCCTCGAGGTCGTCGACTTCGACAAAGAGCTGCGCAAGCTGGTCGAGGACCTCACCGACACCATGATGGACGCGCCCGGCGCCGGCCTCGCGGCGCCGCAGATCGGGGTCGGGCTGCGCGCGTTCACCTGGTACGTCGACGGCGAGGTCGGCCACCTCGTCAACCCAGTGCTGGACCTCTCCGAGGAGCTCCAGGACGGCGGCGAGGGCTGCCTGTCGCTGCCCGACATCACCTTCGACTGCAAGCGTGCGCTCCGGGTCGTCGCCAAGGGCTTCAACGTGTACGGCGACCCGGTCACCATCGAGGGCTCCGACGTCCTCGCCCGGGCGATCCAGCACGAGACCGACCACCTCGACGGGATCCTGTTCATCGACCGGCTCGATGCCGACGCCCGCAAGGCCGCGATGAAGGCGATCCGCGAGTCGGAGTGGTTCGGCCTCGAGCAGCCGCAGGTCAAGCTCTCCCCGCACGCCACCCGGGGGTTCGGCCTATGACCACCCCGCCCGGCCACGGATGCGCCGCTCGCGACGGCCTGGGACCGGGAGGGCTGGTCTGATGCGGATCGTCTTCGCCGGCACTCCTGAGGTCGCCGTACCCGCCCTTGACGCGATCGCCGACTCGGCGCACGACCTGGTCGGCGTCGTCACCCGCCCGGACGCGCCGGCCGGGCGCGGCCGGCGGCTCACCCGGAGTCCGGTGGCGCAACGGGCGGAGGCGCTCGGCGTACCCGTGCTCAAGCCCGAGCACCCGCGCGACCCCGAGTTCCAGGCCGCCCTCAAGGCGCTGGAGCCGGACTGCTGCCCGGTCGTCGCGTACGGCGCGATGCTGCCCCAGAGCGCGCTCGACATCCCGGTCCACGGCTGGGTCAACCTGCACTTCTCCTGCCTGCCCGCGTGGCGCGGCGCGGCCCCGGTCCAGCACGCCATCTGGGCGGGCGACGAGGTGACCGGCGCGACGACGTTCCGAATCGTCAAAGAGCTCGACGCTGGACCGACGTACGGCGTGATGACCGAGCGGATCCGGGCCACCGACACCGCCGGCGAACTGCTCGGCCGCCTCGCCGAGGGCGGCGCGGGGCTCCTGGTCGCGACCCTCGACGGCATCGAGGACGGCTCCCTGGTCGCCCGCGAGCAGCAGGCCGAGGGCGTCAGCTTCGCGCCCAAGATCCTGGTCGAGGACGCCCGGGTCGACTGGACCGAGCCCGCCGTCGCCGTCGACCGCCGGATCCGGGCGTGTACGCCGGGTCCCGGCGCCTGGTCGACCTTCGACGGCGAACGGATCAAGCTCGGGCCGGTGACCGTCGATCCCGACCGCGGCCTGCTGCCCGGCCGTCTCGAGATCACCAAGAACGCGGCGTACGTCGGCACCGCGACCCAGGCGGTCAGGCTCGGCGAGGTCAAGGCGTTCGGGAAGAAGCAGATGGCCGCCGCCGACTGGGCCCGCGGGGTCGCCTTCGCCCCGGACGCCCGGCTGGGGGACTGACGTGAGCCGCCCGGTCACCAGGAGAGCCACCCCCGACGACATCGACGCGATCTGCATGGCGCTGCCGGAGGTCGAGTTCGGCATCTCGTGGGGCGACCGGCCGACGTACAAGGTGCCCACGGGCGGCAAGGGCAAGGGGTTCCTGCTCTACCGGATGCCCCACAAGACCGCGATCGACCCCGAGACCGGCGAGATGTACGACGACCTGCTCGTCATCCGGGTCCCGAGCGAGGCCGACAAGCTCGCGCTCGTTGAGGACGACTCCACGCCGTTCTTCACGATCGACCATTTCCGCGGCTTCAACGCCGTGTTGGTGCAGCAGTCGCGGCTGGGCGAGCTGGAGTACGACGAGCTGGCCGAGATCATCACCGACGCCTGGGCCCACGTGGCGCCCAAGCGGCTGGCCAGGGCCTACCTCGCCTCGCTGAAGCCCGACGATGGCTGACGATGGCTGACGATGGCTGACCCCCGCCGCCCGGCCCGACGTTCCGGCGGACGGCCCCCGACACCACGCCGGGCGGCGGACGCGCCCCGGCTCGCGGCGTACGAGGTGCTCAAGGCGGTGCGCCTCGACGACGCCTACGCCAACCTGGTGCTGCCGAAGATCCTCCGCGAGCACGGCCTGACCGGACGGGACGCGGCGTTCGCGACCGAGCTGGCCTCGGGCACGACCCGCCGGCAAGGCACCTACGACGCCATCATCACCGCCTGCCTCGACCGGCCGAAGGTCGAGGCCAAGGTGCTCGACGTGCTCCGGCTCGGCACCCACCAGCTGCTCTCGATGCGGGTACCGGTCCACGCGGCGATCAGCACCTCCGTCGACCTGGTCCGGGCGACGGTCGGACAGGGTCCGGCCGGCTTCACCAACGCGGTGCTCCGCCGGGTGGCCGAGCACGACCTCGACTCCTGGGTACGACGCGTCGCGCCCGACCCGGTCCGCGACCCGCTGGGCTTCGCGTCGGTCGCGCACTCCCACCCGCGCTGGGTGGTCGGCGGGCTCCGCGACGCCCTCGGGCCCGATGGCGATCTCGACGCGCTGCTGGCCGCTGACAACCTGGCGCCGAAGGTGATGCTGGTCGCCCGGCCTGGGCTGGCGAGCGTCGAAGAGCTGGTCGCGGCTGGCGGGACCCGCGCGCGACTGTCGCCTTACGCCGTCGAGCTCGGTGGTGGCGACCCGGCCGAGATCGCGGCGGTGGCCGAGGGACGAGCCGGCGTACAGGACGAGGGGTCGCAGCTGGTCGCGCTGGCGCTGGCGCGGGCGCCGCTGGACGGCCGCGACGAGCTCTGGCTCGACCTCTGCGCGGGCCCGGGAGGGAAGTCCGCGCTGCTGGCGGCGCTGGCGGCCGAGCGCGGCGCGGCGCTCCTGGCCAACGAGCGTCAGCACCACCGCGCCCAGCTGGTCGCCCGCGGTACGGCGGCCGCCCGGGCGGGGATGCTCGGCGTGGTCACCGGCGACGGCACCCGACCGCCGTGGCGAGAAGGCACCTTCGACCGGGTGCTCGTCGACGCTCCGTGCTCCGGCCTGGGCGCGTTGCGGCGGCGGCCCGAGTCGCGCTGGCGGCGTACTCCAGGGGACGTGAAGGAGCTGGTCCCGCTGCAGCGAGCGCTGCTGGCGAGCGCGCTGGGGTCGGTCCGGCCGGGCGGGATCGTGGCCTACGCGACGTGCTCGCCGCTGCTCCCGGAGACCGCGGAGATCGTCGGGGCCGCCCTGGCCGAGTACGACGTCGAGCCGGTCGACGTGGCCGCGGCGCTCCCCGGCGTACCCGATGCGGCCGGCCCGCTGCCCGGCACCCTCCAGCTCTGGCCCCACCTGCACGGCACCGACGCGATGTTCGTCGCGCTGCTGCGCCGACCGCCGGGGTAGTCCGTGACGGAACTGTCATGGTTTCGGCCCAAGACATAGCAGGAACGTCACGGACTACCCCGACGCTCGCCTCGGCGGCATGGTGCTGGTGGCGTTCCTGTCGCTGTCCGACCTGACCCAGGTGTGGCACCTCGCGGCCGTCTCGTTCGTCACCGGGATGGGCATGGCGTTCTACTACCCGGCGTACTCAGCGTGGCTGCCCGCCCTGGTCCCCGAGTCGGACCTGCTGGCGGTCAACGGCTTCGAGGGCATGGTCCGCCCGACCATCGGGCAGGCGGCCGGCCCCGCCGTTGCGGGTGTCGTGGTCGGGGCCGCGTCCTCCGGTACGGCGGTCGCGCTCGCCGCCGCGTTCGCGGGCGCCGGGCTGCTCGCGCTGACCGCGGTGCCGAAGACCGCCGTACGCCGGGAGCTGGCCGCGGAGGCCCCGGCCCATCCGGTCGCACGGGCCCTGGCGGACATGCGGGAGGGCTTCGTCTACATGGTCCGTACGCCGTGGCTGCTGGCCACCCTGCTCTTCGCCAGCGTGCTGGTGCTGATGATCATGGGGCCGTTCGAGGTCCTCGTCCCGTTCCTGGTCAAGGACCGGCTCGACGGCGGGCCCGGCGACCACGCGCTGGTGATGGCCGCCTTCGGCATCGGCGGCGCCGTGGGCTCGCTGGCAATGGCGTCGGCCCGGATGCCGCGCCGCTACCTCACGATCATGAACCTGATGTGGGGCGTCGGATGCCTGCCCCTGGTCGTGATGGGGATGGCGACCGAGGTGTGGGTCGTGGTCGCCGCCGCGTTCGTGCTGGGAGCCGTGTTCTCGGCGCCCATGGTGATCTGGGGCACCTTGCTCCAGAGGCGAGTGCCTCCGGCCCTCCTGGGTCGGGTCGCCTCGCTCGACTTCTTCGTGTCGATCTCCCTGATGCCGATCTCGATGGCGCTGGCCGGGCCGGTGTCCGAGGCGATCGGCCTGCGCAACACCTTCCTGGTCGCCGGCACCGTGCCGATGGTGGTCGCCGCCGTCGCGATCGTCTGGGCGAGGCTGCCGCAGGACGAGCTGGCTCACCCGTTGCGCGACTGACTTAGGCGTGTCTCCCTATCCCACGGCCTGCTGCGCGACGGCCGAGGATAAGCAGACACGCCCTGCGCCTGCTCGGCTGTGGAGATGCATCGCTAGCGAGGTAGAGCAGCTCGGGTCGCCCACCTTGGACATCTCCGACGTAGAGCCGGGGTCCGCGTCTTGGTCGTCGCGAGCGGGCGGCACTACACCGTCTGGGCATAGCCGGGCTGGTTGGTGAGGTCCTCGGCGTCGTAACCTGCGCTGTACAAACGAACGGTGAGCCCGTCCGGGTCGTAGACGTCGACCACCCAGCCGCGAGATGCGCGCCTGATCTCGGAGTGGCGTTCGCCAAGCGCGTCGAAGTGGGCGACCCACTCCTCGGCAGCAGCACGGTCGGCAATCGCGAAGCTGACTGGGTCGAACCCGGCGTTGCCGGCCGCGGCCCGCGCGTTATGTCGCAGCGCCACTGGGACACCCGCACCGGGCAACCGCCCGCCAACGCCGCGGACCACACCGTCGTCGTCGGGAAACTCCCGGTCGACGGTGTAGGCCAGTACCCGTTCGTACCACTCGCGGCTGCGGGCGAGATCGCTGACGGGCAGCTTGATGTGATGGATGCCGGTAAAGCCCACATCTGCCATCGCTATCCCCTTGCTCTCGGTTGCCACACGAACGTCAGCCGCTCAGACTTCGAGCCAATCAACGCCACCTGAATCGAACGGACCCGTCTTGACGATAGGCGGCTGGAGAACGCCTCGCATCACACAGACGGACGATCTTGCGACGCGCGCAGGCATATCCGGATGCTCGCAGCGTGAACGTGATCTGCGGCAGGTGTGTGCAGACATCACGTTTCCCGACGCGTGGAAGAGAGCTGCCGATGCGGAAGATGTTGCCGCGTTCAGGTGCAGGCGAGCGTGGCGTGCACCTCTGCCCGCCAGGCCAACCCGCCGTCGCGGGCCGCCATCTCCTCGAGCAGCCGACTGACCCGATCGCGGGCAGCGGCCAGTAGGTCACGTGCCTCCAGCTTCTCGAGGACGAACCGGTAACCCTGGGACCAGGTCCACTCGAACCAGTGGTCGGCGTCGCGCACCCGCACCTCGTGTACCAGCGTCTCAGTGGTCACGTCCGTCCAGCCCTGCGCGGAGAGGTGATCGTGCATCCTCGCCACGGAGACAAAAGGACCCTGCCTGGGTGTCCGGGTCGACGGCCGGTCACCCTCCGGCAGGTCGGCGGCGAGGGCGCCGAACACCGGTTCCCAGCGGGCGTCCGGCTCGCCGAACCACGTGAAGCCGAGCCGTCCATCCCCCGCAAGCAGGTCCCGATAGCGTGCGAGTGCGGTGTCCAACGATGGCAGGAAGAACAGCACCAGCCCGGCCTGGACGATGTCGAACGTCCCATCGTGCGGCTGCTCGGCGTCGCCGACCTCGACCCTGAGCCAGGGCAGGGCGCCGGCCGCCCGTCTTACTCCCTCGACCATGGATGGAGCGAGGTCGGTCGCCAGCACGCTGCCAGTCGGCCCGACGGCCTCTGCAGCCGGGATCGCACTGGCACCGCGGCCGCAGCCGACGTCCAGCACACGCTCGCCCGGTTGGGGGTCGGTCCGGCTGACGAGGAAGCGGCCGATCGGCTGGAAGAATTCCACGCCGACCTGGTCGTAGGTCGCGGCCGCGCGGTCGAAGACTCCAACCACGCCCACCTTGATCTCCTCCGGTGATGGGGTCCCCATGGGCCCATGCTGGCAGCGGCTGCGGCCAGCGTCAGCAGTTTGGGAACAACTGCTGCCACCCACGAGGCCGATGACCGGTGCCGGGGTCCACAGAGATCCGTCAAGGTAGTCCGCGTGCCCGTCGCCAATCTACTTTGCGTCTCGACACGCGGGGTCAGCTCGAGTAACGACCGCAAACAGGCCCGGTGCAGCGCGCACCTTACCTAAGGTTGCGAAGTTGAACTATGCGCTCGGATTGTCGGTCTTTCCTGCATCTCGGCAACCAGGAACGACTGACCTCGCGGCCCCTCCCGTCACACATGGACCAGTCGGCTGCCAGGAGCAGCCACACCTCCGCTCGCCGAATGTCTACCAAACCAGTGTTCTTGAGGCGACAGTTCGATCGCCTCGTATTGGCTGCATCTCGACATCAGTCGTCGTCGGCGAACACGTGGCGCAGGTAGCGCTGCGGGGCGTCGAGGTAGGCCTTCCAGTGCCGGACCAGGTCGAGCTCGGCCCACGTCGTACGCCGGAGTCCCCAGTCGCCGACCTCGAGGATCATGGCTCCGGGCATCGCGGCCAGCACGGGGGAGTGGGTGGCGCAGAGCACCTGGCCGCCGTCCTCGACGACCCGGTGCAGCGTCGACATCAGGCCGAGCGTGGACGAGAACGACAGCGCCGCCTCGGGCTCGTCGAGGCAGTAGAAACCGGGCGAGTCGAAGCGGGTGCGCAGCACCGACAGGAACGACTCGCCGTGGCTCATCTCGTGGAAACGCGGCTCGCGGTCGTGCCCGGCGGATTCTCCTCGAGGAAGGTGTACCAGCCGTGCATCGTCTCCGCGCGCAGGAAGAAGCCCCACCTGCCGGTGCCGATGCCGCGGCGCAGCCTCAGCGACCCGCCCAGCGGCGACTCGGTCTCGCGGGTCGAGTGGTGGCCGAACGCCGTACCGCCTTCCGGCGAGAGCCCGTACGCCGTCGCGGCCGCCTCGACCAGCGTGGGGTTGCCGGAGCCGTTCTCGCCGACCAGCAGCGTGATGCCCGGGTCGAGGTCGAGACCCTCGTCGACCAGTTGGGCGACCGCGGGGATCGTCATCGGCCACTCCCGGTGGGGCAGCGGTCGGTCCGAGTCGGCGTACACGCGCACGACCGGCGGCTGGTCGAACATCATCGCGGTCGCGGCGTGGAAACCCCGGACTTGGGTCCGGGGAGGAATCGCCGCTCCCTCCCTTCCGGGTTGTTGTCGGTGGTCGTGCCTACGGTGTGGGTGTGCGGTTTCGTCTGGTTCCGAGTGTCCCTCAGCAGGAGGGTCTGGCGGTGCACTGTGCCCAGGCGCGGTTCGTGTGGAACCTGGGGTTGGAGCAGCGGCTGATGTGGCGCCCCGGCCGGCCCGCGACGCCGGGCTATGTGGCGCAGGCGGGCCAGCTCACCGAGGCCCGCCGCGCCGAGCCGTGGCTGGCGGCGGGTTCGCAGACGGTGCAGCAGCAGGCGTTGAGGGACCTCGACCAGGCGTGGCGGAACTTCTTCGCCGGCACCCACCGGCGCCCGACCTGGCGCAAGGCCGGGGTCCATGAGGGTTCCGGATCGTGGGTGGTCAGGCCCGGCGGGTCGAGAGGCTGAGCCGGAAGTGGGCGCGGGTGCTGATCCCGAAGGTCGGCTGGGTGCGGTTTCGTCTCACCCGGCCGTTGCCGGCCGCGGCGTCGTACCGGGTCACCCGGGATCGTGCCGGCCGCTGGCACATCGGGTTCGCTGTGGTCCCGCCAACGATCCCGGCGCCTGGCACCGGGAAGGTGGTCGGCATCGACCGGGGCGTGAAGGTCGCGGCCGCGACCTCCGACGGTGCCCTCCACCGAGCCCCGGGCCTGGCCAGGGGTGAGCGGGAGAGGCTGCGGCGGCTGCAGAAGAAGGCCGCCCGCCAGCATGTGCGGGGCCGCCCCGCGTCGAACCGGCTGCGTCGGACCCGCCGCCAGATCGCGGTTCTCAGGGCCCGGGAGGTCGATCGGCGCAAGAACTGGGTCGAGCAGCTGACCACCCGGCTGGCGCGTGAGTACGACGTGATCCGGGTCGAGGACCTCAACGTCAAGGCGATGACCCGGACCGCGGGCGGCACGCTCGCCGAGCCGGGCCGCAACGTCCGGCAGAAGGCGGGCTTGAACCGGGGCATCCTGGCCTCCGGTTGGGGCCAACTGGTCCGCCGCTTGGAGGACAAGGCACCGGGCCGTGTCGAGAAGGTGTCCGCGGCGTACACCAGTCAGACGTGCGCCGCCTGTGGGCATCGCGCACCGGAGAACCGCGAGAGCCAAGCGGTCTTCCGGTGCGCCGCCTGCGGGCACACCGCACACGCCGACATCAACGCCGCCATCAACATCGCCATCAACATTGCCGCCGGACGGGCGGTGACAGCACGTGGAGACCTCGACACCAGTCGGTCGACGAAACGTGAACCCTCAACCCTCTCGCCTCCTTCCGGCGTGAAGCAGTTGGAATCCCTGGACGTAAGTCCAGGGAGGACGTCAAGCCGGCAACCTACGTGACCGACGGCCGCGGCCGGTCAGGCGTTGTCGGTCGACTGTCGGACCTACGACTAGGTTGGGGCCATGGCCGCCAAGGGGACCCCTGCCGTGGAGATCGACGTCGACGACAAGGTGGTCCGGGTGAGCAACCCCGACCGGGTCTACTTCCCGGAGCTCGGCGCCACCAAGCTCGACCTGGTCGACTACTACCTGAGCGTGGGCGACGGGATCGTCAACGCGCTCTACGAGCGGCCGTGCATGCTGCACCGCTTTCCCAAAGGGCTCGCCGGCGACAAGGTGCACCAGAAGCGACTGCCCGCCGGCGCGCCGCCCTGGGTCGAGACGGTGCGGCTGCACTTCCCGCGCTGGAACCGCACCGCCCACGAGCTCTGCGTCACCGAGCTGGGCAGCGTGATCTGGGCGGTGCAGATGTCGACGGTCGAGTTCCACCCCTGGAACAGCCGCCGCGCCGACACCGAGAAGCCCGACGAGTGGCGCATCGACCTCGACCCGGGCCCGCTCTCCGACTGGCCCCAGGTACAGAAAGTCGCACACATCGCGCACGAGGTGCTCGACGAGCTCGGCGCCGTCGGCTTCCCCAAGACGTCCGGCGGCAAGGGCATGCACATCTACGTGCGGATCCGGCCCGACCGCGGCCACAAGGAGGTACGCCGCGGCGCGCTGGCCTTCGCGCGCGAGGTCGAACGCCGATCGGGTGGCGAGGTGACCACGACGTGGTGGCGCAAGGACCGCGACCCGAGCCAGCTCTTCGTCGACTACAACCAGAACGCGCGAGACCACACCATCGCGGCGGCGTACTCGGTGCGCGGCGTGCCGGACGCCCGGGTCAGCGCGCCGATCCGTTGGGACGAGATCGACGAGGTCGAGCCGCGCGACTTCACCATCAAGACCATGCCCGCGCGGTACGCCGACCTCGGTGACCTGCACGGCGACATCGACAACCACGTCTTCGACATCGCGCCGCTGCTGGAGTGGGCCGACCGCGACGAACGCGAGGGCGCGGAGGACGGGCCACTGCCTGAGGAGGAAGCATGAGGTTCGGGCGCAAGCGCGGGTCACAGCCGGACGAGTCCGTTCTGGACTACGACTCAGCGATCATCCTGGACGAGGAGGAACTCGCTGAGGGGGACATCCGGCGGGCCTACGAGGAAGAGGTTCTGCCGCGCCTCACGGCGTACCTTGCGGAGCCCTGGCAGCTGTCCGAGGTCATGGACTCGGCCACGCCGTCGTATGCGGTCGCAGCGGGCGGGCGGAGCTATGCCGTGCACGGGCCCGGCATCGAGGAGAACTCCTGGGGGAGGGCGACCTTTGCGCTCTTCGACATCGTGAACCGCCAACTGGCCGCTGCGCCGGTGTGGCTCTATGCCCTGAACGGTGGGAACGAGCTGATGGGGATCGTCCTCACGGAGACGGAGGCCGCGCGAGCGCAGGCAGCACTCCCGCCCCGCGATCGTCCCTGGCTGCCCAGTGCCGACCCGCCGTCGTACGGCCAGCCGTCGTGAGCGGGCGTTCCCACCGAGACTGACGCCAGTCGCCGGGCTCGGCGGGAGGCTCCGCTGACGGCCGTATGGCTATGGTCGACCGCATGAGCGTCGTCGACCTGAGCGAGAAGCTGAGCCTGTTCACCGACCACTGGTCGCCCAAGGTGGTGGCCCGCCTCAACGACTACGAGGTGAAGGTGGTCAAGCTGGAGGGCGAGTTCGTCTGGCACACCCATGACGACACCGACGAGCTGTTCCTCGTGGTCGACGGGTCGCTGACCATCCAGCTGCGCGAAGGCAACGTCACGCTCGGACCCGGCCAGCTGTACGTCGTACCACGCGGGGTCGAGCACTGCCCGATCGCCGAGGGCGAGGTGAGCGCCGTACTCATCGAGCCGACGGGCGTGGTCAACACCGGCGACGCGGCCGGCGAGCTGACCGCGGCGTACGACGGCAGCCTGCTGGACTGAGCGGCGGCGCGGACCGCCTAGGATCAGGGCCCGTGGGCATCCAGATCACACCGAGCATCCTGAACGCCGACCTCGCCGCTCTCGGAGCGGAGGTGGGCCGGATCGGCAGCGCCGACTGGGTGCACGTCGACGTCATGGACAACCACTTCGTGCCCAACCTGACCCTGGGCCTGCCGGTCATCGAGAGCCTGAAGGCGCACACCGAGCTGCCGGTCGACGTCCACCTGATGATCGAGGACCCGGACCGCTGGGCGCCGGCGTACGCGGAGGCCGGCTGCGGCAGCGTCACCTTCCACGTCGAGGCGGCCAAGGCTCCGGTGCGGCTGGCGCGCGAGATCCGGGCGCGCGGCGCCCGGGCCAGCATGGCGCTCAAGCCGGCGACTCCGATCGAGCCGTATGAGGACCTGCTGGCCGAGCTCGACATGCTGCTGATCATGACGGTCGAGCCGGGCTTCGGCGGCCAGAAGTTCCTCGACCTCTGCCTGCCAAAGATCCGCCGGGCCCGGGCGCTGATGGACAAGTACGGCGTCGAGACCTGGCTGCAGGTGGACGGCGGCGTCTCCCTCGAGACGATCGAACGATGTGCCGAGGCCGGCGCGGACGTCTTCGTCGCCGGCTCCGCGGTCTACTCCGCCGCCGATCCCGACACGATGGTCGGCGAGCTCCGGGCGATGGCCGAGGCGGCCAGCCCGCACTGACATCCAGGACGTCATCCACCCAGAGCCATAGATGGCTCCGTCCGTATGACGTCTTGGGCCTGTCCGCGTGATCGGTGTCACGCCGTCGGCGCTCCGGCGATGTGGCAAGATCGGTGTTGTCGAGTTTTCAACTCGCGTGCTCTGGGGGCGGTGAAACTCCGCACCGGCGGTGAAAGAGCCGAAGCTTCCTCGCTTCGCTCGGAAGTCCGCGACCCGGTCACCTCCAGTGACCGGTTGACCAGGTGAAACTCCTGGACCGACGGTCAAAGTCCGGATGGGAAGGTGCACGCAGTCGAGGTCGTACGCCGTTGCCGGCCCGTCGCAGGGCCGCCAGCGAGGGCGACCCGACGTACGCCCCCGTGAGTCCGCGACCGGACCGGAGGGCGGAGATGACTTCCACCGAGGCCGAGCGGGGTGCCATGCACCGTGCGCTCGAGCTGGCCGCGACTCCCGGCGTACCACTGGGACCGAACCCGCGGGTCGGGTGCGTCCTGCTCGCCGACGACGGCACCGAGATCGCCGAGGGCTTCCATCGCGGCGCGGGCACGCCGCACGCCGAGGCGGCCGCCCTGGCCGAGGCGGGCGACGCGGCCCGCGGCACCACCGCCGTCGTCACCCTCGAACCCTGCAACCACACCGGCCGGACCGGCCCCTGCGCGGAGGCGCTGATTGCGGCTGGAGTACGCCGCGTGGTGTTCGCCCAGCCCGATCCCAACCCCGTGGCATCAGGTGGGGGAGCGCGGCTCAAGGAAGCCGGGATCGAGGTCGAGTCGGGGCTCCTGGAGCAGCAGGCCAGACAGCTCAACCGGGCCTGGACGTTCGCGATGGACCACGGTCGCCCGTTCGTCACCTGGAAGTTCGCAACCACCCTCGACGGCCGGAGCGCAGCCGCCGACGGCACCAGCCGCTGGGTCTCCAGCCGGCCGGCCCGACTCGACACCCACCGGCTCCGGGCCGAGTGCGACGTGATGATGGTCGGGGCCAACACGGTAGCGGTCGACGATCCAGAGCTCACGGTCCGCGACGAGGAGGACCAGCCGGTCGCGCACCAGCCGCTGCGGGTCGTGATGGGAAGGCGCGACCTGCCGCCCACCAAGCGGATCTTCAACGACCGTGCCGAGACCCTCCACCTGCGCACCCGCGGTCCCCACGAGGCGCTGGCGGAGCTGTTCGCGCGCGACCGGCAGCACGTCTTCCTCGAGGGCGGACCGACGCTCGCCGTCGCGTTCCTCCGGGCCGGCCTGGTGGACGAGGTCGTCACGTACGTGGCCCCGATGCTGCTGGGGGCCGGTCGCAGTGCCGTCGCCGACCTGGGCATCGAAACGATCGCCGACGCGTTGCACCTCGACGTAACCGACGTGACGGTGCTCGGCATCGGCTCGGAGACCAACGTCCGCCTCACCATGACCCCGCAGCCCCAGACCCTGCTGAAGCAGACCCCGCGAAAGGAACGTTGATGTTCACCGGAATCGTCGAGGAGCTCGGCAGCGTCGAGTCCATCGAGGACCTCAGCAGCGAACGCGGCGACGCCGTACGGCTGACCGTGCGGGCGAAGACCGTCCTCGACGACGTCTCGCTCGGCGACTCGATCTCGGTCAACGGCTGCTGCCTGACCGTCGTCACCACCGACGGCGAGCTCTGGACCGCCGACGTCATGCAGGAGACCCTCGACAAGACCTCGCTGCGCGGGGTGCAGCCGGGCGACCGGGTCAACCTCGAGCGCGCGGTCACGGCCGACAAGCGACTCGGCGGGCACATCGTCCAGGGCCACGTCGACGGCGTCGGCACCATCGTGAAGCGCACCCCGGGCGAGCACTGGGAGGTCGTCGAGGTCTCGCTGCCGACCGAGCTGAGCCGCTACCTCGTCGACAAGGGCTCGATCACCGTCGACGGCGTGAGCCTCACCGTGGTCGAGGCGGGCGACGAGTCGTTCACGGTCAGCCTGATCCCCGAGACCCTGGCCCGCACCACGCTCGGCCATCGCCAGGTCGGCGACCGGGTCAACCTCGAGGTCGACGTGATCGCGAAGTACGTCGAGCGCCTCCTCCCGTTCGCCAGCAAGGACCCCGCATGAACCTCCTGCACTGGCTGTACGACGCCCAGCTCACTGTCGCCGGGTACCAGCTCTACTGGCGAGAGGTTGTCGGCAACGCGTTCGGCTTCGCCTCGGCCATCGGCGGCCTCCGCCGGCGGGTGTGGGCGTGGCCGGTCGGCATCGTCGGCAACGTCCTGCTCTTCACCGTCTTCATCGCCGCGACCTTCGAAATCGACGCCCAGCAGCCGCTGTTCGGGCAGGCCGGCCGCCAGGTCTTCTTCGTGGTCACGAGCGTCTACGGCTGGTGGCGCTGGCGGCAGCACCAGCTCGCGCACGGCGGCGGCGACAGCCCCGCGATCACCCCACGCTGGGCGAGCGGCGTGGAGCGGGTCGGCTACCTCGTCGCGGCCGCCGTCGGCGTCGTGGTCTGCCAGTGGGTCTTCGCCGAGATCGGCGCCGGCTGGCCGGCCCCGCGTTGGTACTACTGGTGCGACGCCTGGATCTTCGTCGGCTCGATGATCGCCACCTACGCGATGGCCCGCGGCTGGAACGACTTCTGGCTGGCCTGGATCGCGGTCGACCTGGTCGGCGTACCCCTGCTGTGGCACTCGCACTACTACCCGAGCGCCGTCCTCTTCATCGTGTACGGCGGCCTCGTGGTCTACGGCTTCTTGGTCTGGGTGAAGGCCACCCGCGACGAAGCCCCCGAACCCAGCCTGGAAGGAGCAAGCGCATGAGCGTTCGACTGGACTCCGTCGAGCAGGCGGTCGCGGACATCGCGGCCGGCAAGGCGGTCGTCGTCGTCGACGACGAGACCCGCGAGAACGAGGGCGACATCATCTTCGCCGCCGCCAAGGCGACGCCGGAGCTGATGGCGTTCACGATCCGCCACTCCAGCGGCGTGATCTGCGTGCCGATGCCCGCGGACATGCTCGACCGGCTCGAGATCCCCCTGATGACCCCGCACAACAAGGACAAGCTGCGGACGGCGTACACGATCTCGGTCGACGCCCGCGACGGCGTCTCGACCGGCATCTCCGCCGCCGACCGGGCTCACACAGCGCGGGTGCTCGCCGACAGCGCCACCGAGCCGTGGGAGATCACCCGGCCGGGGCACGTGTTCCCGCTGCGCTACCGCGATGGCGGCGTGCTGGTACGACGCGGCCACACCGAGGCGGCCGTCGACCTGGCCAAGCTCGCCGGCCTCACGCCGGCCGGCGTACTCGTCGAGGTGGTCAACGACGACGGCACCATGAAGCGGGCCCCCGAGCTGCGCGAGTTCGCCGACGAGCACGGGCTGGCGATGATCTCGATCGAGGACCTGGTCCGCTACCGGCGGCGTACCGAACGGCACGTCGAGCGGGTGGCCGAGACCCGACTGCCGACCAAGTACGGCGACTTCACGGCGTACGGCTACCGGATCACCATCGACGACTCCGAGCACATCGCCCTTGTGTACGGCGACCTCTCGGGCGCCGCCCAGCGCGGCGAGCCGGTGCTGACCCGGGTGCACTCCGAGTGCCTGACCGGCGACGTCTTCGGGAGCCAGCGCTGCGACTGCGGCCCGCAGCTCGAGGAGGCCCTGGAGCGGATCGCCAAGGAGGGCAGGGGAGTGGTGGTCTACCTGCGCGGCCACGAGGGTCGCGGCATCGGGCTGGCTGCAAAACTGCAGGCCTACCAGCTCCAGGACGGCGGTCGCGACACTGTCGACGCGAACCTCGACCTCGGCCTGCCGGCGGACGACCGCCACTACGGCACCGCCACCCAGGTGCTGCGCGACCTCGGGATCACGTCGGTGCGGCTGCTCACCAACAACCCCGCCAAGACCTCCAGCCTGGAGGACTACGGTGTCACCGTGGCCGAGCGGGTCCCGCTCACGCCGCACCCCAGCGACCACAACCTGGCCTACCTGAGGACCAAGCGCGACCGGATGGGCCATATCATCCCCGACCTGACCATCCCCGATCTGGAAGGCAACTCATGAGCGGCGCCGGCGCCCCCGACCAGAAGCCCGTCGACTGTCACGACCTGCGGGTCGCTGTGGTGGCCTCGAGCTGGCACGACCAGGTGATGGACGGGCTGCTCGACGGCGCCGACCGCGCGCTGCGGGACTACAAGGTCGAGTCGCCCGTCGTCGTACGCGTGCCGGGGACGTTCGAGCTCCCGGTCGTCGCCGGCGCGCTCGCCGCCCACGGGTACGACGCCGTGGTCGCCCTCGGCGTGGTGATCCGGGGCGGGACGCCGCACTTCGAGTATGTCTGCAACGCCGCCACCGACGGTCTGACCCGGGTCGCGCTCGACCACACGACGGCGGTCGGCTTCGGCGTACTCACCTGTGACACCGAGGAGCAGGCGCTGGCCCGGGCCGGCATCGAGGGGTCGTCGGAGGACAAGGGCTACGAGGCCACCTCGGCCGCGCTGGTCACCGCGCAGACGCTGCGCCGGATCAAGCGCGGGTACGACGACTGACCTACGCCGGGCGCTCCCCGAAGGTCTGGGTCAGCCGGAACTGGTTGCCGAACGGGTCCCGGAAGCCGGCGTCGATGCCGTACGGCATGTCCTCGGGCTTGCTGGTGAACTCCACGCCTCGGTCGGACAGCTCCTTGTAGGCGGCGTGGCAGTCGTCGGTGGTCAGGAAGAGCGTGCCGGCGAAGCCCTTCTCCGTCAGCGCCCTGATCTGGTCGCTCGTGGCCTGGTCGGCGACCGGAGGGCCGGGGATCGCCATCAGCACGATGCCGACCCCGGACTGGTCCGGCGGCCCCACCAGCAGCCAGCGGAAGTCGCCCATCTCCGGGACGGTGACGTCGGCACGCACCTCCATGCCGAGCTTGGTCGTGTAGAACTCCAGGGCCTGGTCCTGGTCGTGCACCCACACCTGGGCGTTGGAGAAGTGGAACATGGTCTGGTTCCTTCACTGGATCGGTTTGCTCTGTCCCCTCGAGTCAACAGCGGTCGGCGGCGTGGTGTCTTCTCGAAACGTGCGCACCCCGGGGCGGGCATAGGCCATCCGTACGCAGGCCGGCACCAGCGCCCGCGCGGACGCGGCCGGGTGGGCCGCGCGGTACGCCGTCGGGGTGAGCCCGTGCATCCGCTTGAAGCTGGTGGTGAACGACCCGACACCGCTCAGCCCGACCGAGACCGCGATCCGGGCGACGGTCCAGTCGGTGGTGACCAGCAGGCGGGCGGCGCGCTCGAGCCGGCGGGTCAGGAGGTACTGGTGGGGAGCCTCCCCGAACGCCCGCTTGAACTCGCGGCTGAAGTGCGCGGGGGAGAGGCCGGCCACCGCGGCCAGGTCGGCGACGGTGAGCGGGTCGGCGTACCGGCCGTCGGCCACGTCCTTGGCGCGCAGCAGGTGGCGGCGGGTTCCGACTCTCGTCACGGTCCCAGTCTGCCGTCTGTGGTCGTGCTGGTCAGGGAGTGCTGACGGTTGTCAGGGGTTGCAACACCTGACAACCGTCAGTTTCCCCGGATATCCGGGGAAACTGGCACCCCCGTTCCACCGCCCACCCACCTAGACCGACACCCCGACCCGACGCCGTACCCTTGTCCCTCGTGAAGACGTTCGAAGGGCTCTGGGCCGAGCTCAGCGAGAAGGCCCAGACCCGACCCGAGGGGTCCGGCACCGTGCGACAGCTCGACGCCGGCGTCCATGCGATCGGGAAGAAGCTGATCGAGGAGGCCGCGGAGTCCTGGATGGCCGCCGAGCATGAGGGCAAGGACGCCACGGCCCTGGAGATCAGCCAGCTGCTCTACCACGCCCAGGTCCTGATGATCGCCTCCGGCCTCACCCTCGACGACGTCTACGCACACCTCTAGGAAGCCATGTCTCTGCTCAGAATCGCGGTCCCCAACAAGGGCGCGCTCTCCCAGGCGGCCAGTGAGATCCTGCGCGAGTCGGGATACCGGCAGCGCAACGACTCCAAGGAGCTCGCCCTCACCGACGCCGAGAACGGCGTCGAGTTCTTCTACCTGCGTCCCCGCGACATCGCCCTGTACGTCGGCGAGGGCACCCTCGACGTCGGCATCACCGGTCGCGACCTGCTGCTTGACTCGGGCGCGAAGGCGGAGGAGGTGCTCAGTCTCGGCTTCGGCCGGAGCAGGTTCCTCTTCGCCGGGCCGGTCGGGCAGTTCAGCGACGTGAGCCAGCTGGAGGGCAAGCGGATCGCCACGTCGTACACGGGGGTCGTGCGGGACTTCCTCGACAAGCGCGGCATCGACGCCACGGTGACCCGTCTCGACGGGGCTGTCGAGACCAGCATCCAGCTCGGCGTGGCCGACGTGATCGCCGACGTGGTCGAGACCGGCAGCACCCTTCGGGCGGCGGGACTGGAGACGTTCGGCGACGTCGTACTCGAGTCCGAGGCGGTGCTGATCACCCGCGCCGGTGCCGAGCCGCACGACGGGTTCGAGGTGTTCAAGCGGCGCGTGGACGGCGTCCTGGTGGCCCGGACCTACGTGATGATGGACTACGACATCCAGGCCGGCAGCGTGGCCGCGGCCGTGGCCCTGACGCCCGGCCTCGAGAGCCCCACCGTCTCGCCGCTGCACAAGGAGGGCTGGGTCGCGGTCCGCGCGATGGTGCCGCGGTCCGGCGCCCAGCGGCTGATGGACCAGCTCTACGACCTCGGCGCCCGGGCGATCCTGCTCACCGACATCCATGCCTGCCGGCTCTGACCCCGCCGAGCGGCCCGAGCCCGACCGGTCCGAGCCCGACCGACCGGCCCTGCCGCGCACCTGGCGCCCGTACGGCGCGCGCATCGCCGCCATCGCCGCGGGCAGCGGCCTGCTCGTGGTCTGTGGCTTCGCCTGGTTCGCCTTCCCGCCCGAGGTGCGCGCGGAGTTCACGCCGTTCCAGCGGCTGACCATCCTGTTCCTGTTCGGGCTGGCGTTCGCGGCGTGGTACGCCCTGGTCCGGTCGCGGGTAGTCGCCGAGCCCGACCGGCTGGTCGTCGTCAACGGCTACAAGCGCCGCGAGTTCGAATGGGCCGAGATCGTGTCGATCAACCTGCCCCGGGGAGCGCCGTGGGCGACCCTCGACATCTCCGACGGTACGACGGTCTCCGCGCTCGCGATCCAGGGGTCGGACGGGGCCCGCGCCCGGGCCGCCGTACGCGAGATCCGCGCCCTGCTCAGCTGAGCGCGCGCACTCCCCAAGATACCGAGAGCTCGTCGCCGGGCTCGCCGGCGGACGCGAGCGTCACCAGCCCGTCGCCGCTGTTGAAGGCGTCCGCCGGCGCGGTCATCGGCTCGACCGCGAGCGCGCGCCGGGCGAACGCGGGCTGATCGTCGGCCGTGTAGACCTGCAGCCAGCCGACCTTCTCGTCGACCCAGAGCACCAGCCCCTGCCCCTCGCCCTGGAGTACGACGCTCGCGCGCCCGTCATCGCCGCGACCCAGGTCCGTGAACGCGTCGTTGAAGACAAGCCCGCGGATCGGCCGGGACACCCGGAAGTCGAAGTCGGTGCCGTCGACCGGCTCGGTGTCGACCGGGAGCAGCCGGTCGTCGACCAGCACCCGCCGCGAGGCGGGCAGGGTGAGCTCCCAGCCGTCGACCGGCCCGGTCCCGACGGTGAGGTAGGGATGCGCCCCGCAGGCGTAGGGAGCCGGCTCGCCGGACAGGTTGGTGGCGGTCTGGGTGACCGTCAGCCCGTCGGCCGAGAGGTCGTAGAGCACGTGCAGGTCGACCGCCCACGGGTAGCCGGTCTGGGCCATCAGCCGGTAGACGAGCGAGACCGAGTTGGGGCTGTGCTCCTCCAACGTCCACGCCGCCCAGCGGGCCAGGCCATGTGAGGCGTTGTGCCGGCCCGGCTCGGTAAGCCCGAGCTGCAGGTTGCGGCCGTCGAACGAGTAGGCACCGTCGCGGATCCGGTTGGGCCAGGGCATCAGCAGCTGGCCGCGACCGCCGTACGACATCTCGTCCTCGGCGAAGCCGTCGAGCAGCGGGCGGCCGTTGTGCTCGAGCAGGCGCAGGGCCGCGCCGCTCTCGGTGATGACGGCTCGGTAGCCAGCGGCAGCGATGGCGTACTGATCTCCACTGGGCGCAACCATGGCGCTCACCGTAGTGGTCATGCGAGTCGCCAGCCGAGTGCTGTGTCGGTATCCACGGACATAGCGGATGAATCTACTGGCCAGATGTCAAGGCACGGTTACTTCGGCGTCCGGATGCTGGCCACGCAGGAAATTCTGCGTGCCGAAACTCTTCCGTGGCGCCGGGGTCGTGTGGTGAGGTGTCGGCCACCGGATCCGACCCCCGAGGATCCACCTCCGAGAGGCAGAAATGCGACGTACTCCCGCCATGGTGAGCCTGAGCTTGTGTGCCGCGGCCTTGGCCGCCGTCCCCAACCTCGCCGCCCATGCCGCCCAGGCCGCCCATGCCGCCCCGTCCAGCCACGCCAGCGTGCCCAGCAACCTCGAGCAGATCCAGGTCCGCACCTCCCTGCTCGGCACGCACACCTCGTATCAGCAGACCTACCGCGGCGTCGAGGTCCTCGGTGGCTTCTACGCGGTCCACGACCTGCGGGACGGCCTCCGGGTCGCCGACGGCCGGGTCGCCGTCACCGGGCTGGAGTCGGTCAGCGCCAAGATCGACCGCGCGGCCGCGAAGACCGCCGCCGCCGCCGGCCACGGTGCCGCCAGTTCCATCACGCTGGCGATCCAGCCCGGTGCCACCGCCAAGCTGGTGTGGAAAGTGGAGACCGCCACCGGCAAGCAGGTCCTCGTCGACGCGGTCAGCGGGAAGGTCGTCAAGGTCACCGACGAGCGTGAGTACGCCGACGGCACCGGCCAGGTCTTCGACCCCAACCCGGTGGTCAAGCTGCAGAACGAGTCCCTCACGGACGGCAGCGACGCCGACAGCGCCGTACCGAGCACGGCGTACACGTCGGTCACGCTGCACCACCTGTCCGGCAACGGCTACCTGCAGGGCACCTACGCCTACGTCACCGGCAAGGGCAAGTACGCGCGCACGCTGGCCTACTCCGCGACCAACACCTTCAGCTACACCCGCAACGCGGACGAGTTCGAGCAGGTCAACGCCTACTTCGCCGTCGACCAGCTGCAGTCGTACATCCAGGGCCTGGGCTTCACCAACGTCAACAGCGAGGCGCAGGACCTGCTCGTCGACCAGTCGACGGCGGACAACTCGTGGTACAGCCCGAGCGCCGACACCATCACGCTCGGCACCGGTGGCGTCGACGACGGTGAGGACCAAGAGGTCATCTGGCACGAGTACGGCCACGCCGTACAGGACGACCAGGTGCCCGGCTTCGGCAGCACCGAGGAGGGTGGCGCGATCGGCGAGGGCTTCGGCGACTATCTCGCGATGACGATGTCGCAGGCCAACAGCAGCGACACCACGACCACGCCGTGGGCCTGCGTGATGGACTGGGACTCGGTCTCCTACACCTCGACCACGCCGCACTGCATCCGTCGCCTCGACACCGACAAGACGGTCGCGGACAAGACCGGCGAGGTGCACGACGACGGTGAGATCTGGTCGCGCGCGCTCTACGACATCAACAAGAACCTGGGTCGCGACAAGGCGAACAGGATCATCCTCGAGGCGCAGTTCGGATACGCCCCGAGCACGAACTTCGCCCAGGCCGCGCAGGTGACGGTCGACACCGCCGCCTCGCTCTACGACAGCACCACGGCCGCGACCGTGCGGGCCGCCTTCCAGGCGCGCGGGATCCTCTGACCGCTAGCTCCACACCGAACCCGTCGCGGGGGCCAACTCGGCCTTAGTGGTCATCTCCGGAGGTTCGTCGCGTGTCCCGCACCCCGGGCACGCACCTCGCTGCGTTGTCGGAGACT
>DASXRJ010000224.1:0-3483 GCA_036506675.1 Nocardioides sp.
TCGGCATCGGTCTGTTCATCCTGCCCCGCGCCTACCGGCTCGGTCGCGACGCGCTCCGGATCCTGGTCGAGTCCGCTCCCGCTCACATCGACGTCGACCACATCGCGCGCGACCTCGAGGAGCTCGACGACGTGGTGGAGGCCCACGACCTCCACGTGTGGACGATCACCTCCGGCATGGACGCCGTCAGTGTGCACCTGCAGGTGCCGCCGGGCTCGGACGTGCACGGCGTACTCGACCAGGCGCGGGACGTTCTCCGCGACCACCACCACATCGCGCACGCGACAGTCCAGGTCGAGCCCACCGATCACAAGGGCTGCAACCTGGTCCAGTGGTGAGCCGGCCACGCCGCGGCCGGCGTGGCCCGGCTGCCCCAGCAGGCGTGACCGCCTACTCCAGGAGCCGCACGTCGTCGTACGCCGCGTCGGGGCGAAGCCAGTCGGCGAGCTGAGGAAGACGCTCGTGGGCGTTGAGGGAGATGACGCCGACCAGCCGGTCCCGGCGCCCGAGCGCGACCAGCGCCTCCCCTGACTCGAGCGACCCCCACACCAGACGGCTGCGGTCGGCAACCTGCGGGAAGCCCACGGAGCGGATCGGCGCGCGGTGGATCGTGGTGCCGAATGTGGGCAGAGAGGTCAGCGGGCGAGCCTGCCCGGGGCCAACCAGAAGGTTGGCGGCGGCCAGGTCCGCGTGGTCGAGCGTGCTCGCCCAGTGCTCTATCCTCAGTGACTCCCCGTCGAGCAGCGGGTGTGGGGCGCTCACCACGTCGCCGGCGCCGACCACCCGCCGGCTGCCCAGCGCGTGCATGGTCGGGCCACAGGCCAGGCCGGCCGAGATCGTCAGGCCGCTGCCGCGGAGCCACTCGGCGTTGGGCGTGGTGCCGGTCGCCATCACGACGACATCGGCGGGCAGCCGGGTGCCGTCGTCGAGAACCACTCCCGTGACCGCGCCCCCATGCACGTCCAGGCCGCGGGTTCGGGTGCGCAGACGGAGCCGGACGCCGGCGTCGCGGTGCAGCCGCAGCAGGTGCTCGGCGATCGGGAGACCCACCGCCCGCTGAGTCGGTACGTCGGCAGGGTCGACCAGCGTCGTGTCGTGACCGCCGGCAACCGCCGTGGCGGCGACCTCCGCGCCTATCAGGCCACCGCCGACGACGACCACGCGGCACGCCCGGGCGCCCAGCGCGGCCCGGAGGTCGTGGGCGTCCTCGACGGTGCGGAGCACGAACGCCCCGTCCGCCCCGGACACCGTGGCCACGTCGCGGGGGCGAGCGCCCGTGGCGACCACGAGGCCGTCGAAGGGGATACGGGTCCGGTGGCCCACGACCACCTCTCGCGCGCCGAGGTCCAGCCCGGTAGCGGTCTCGCCGACGCGCCAGGTCGTGTCGGGAGGGGTGCCGTCGATGTCGAGGCCTTGACGGTCGGTGCGGCCGGTCAGGAACGCCTTGGACAACGGGTAGCGGTCATAGGGGAGATGCGGCTCGGCCCCGACAACGGTCAGCTCACCGTCGTATCCGTAGCCGCGGAGCGCCTGGGCCGCCCGATGGCCGGCCAGCGAGCCGCCGACGATCACGATCCTCCTCATGGCGTCGGCGGCTCGCCGATCGGGCGGGTGCGCACGCAACGGTCTCGTCGGGTAGTGCCGGGCGGCCCGTCAGGCCGCAGCCGAAGCGAGCGGCCGGCTCCCGCTGTGGGCCGGCTCCGTGTGGTGGTCGGTCAGCGGCTGGAACCGCCGCAGTCGCAGGCTGTTGGAGACCACGAAGACCGATGAGAACGCCATAGCGGCCCCTGCCAGCATCGGGTTCAGCAGCCCGGAGGCGGCCAGCGGCAACGCCGCGACGTTGTAGGCGAACGCCCAGAACAGGTTGCCCTTGATCGTGGCGAGCGTGCGCCGGGACAGGCGGATCGCGTCGGCGGTGACCCGCAGGTCGCCCCGCACGAGGGTCAGGTCGCTGGCCTCGATCGCGACGTCGGTGCCGGTGCCCATCGACAGGCCCAGGTCGGCCTGCGCGAGGGCGGCGGCGTCGTTGACCCCGTCACCCACCATCGCCACGATCCTGCCCTGCGACTGCAGCCGCTTGACCACGTCGACCTTGTCGGCGGGCAGCACGTCGGCGATCACCGTCTCGGGCGAGACCTCGATGCCGACCTCGCGGGCCACGGTCCGTGCGGTGGCCTCGTTGTCGCCGGTCAGCAGCACCGGCTGCAGACCGAGCTGCCGGAGCTGACCGATCGCCTCCGCCGACGTCGGCTTGATCGCGTCGGCCACCACGAGCACGCCGCGCGCTCGGCCGTCGCAGCCCACGGCGATGGCGGTGGCGCCGTCGGACTGCGCGGCTGCGAAGGCCGCCTCCAGCCGGGCGGGAAGGTGCTGCGACCACTCCTCGAGCAGCCGCGGGCGTCCGACCAGGACGGCTCGGCTGCGGTCGTCGTCGACGACCACGCCATGCACCCCGAGCCCCTCGACGTTGGCGAAGTCCTCGACCGGGGGAAGGGTGCCGAACCGGTCGCGTGCGGCGTTGGCGACCGCCTTGGCGATCGGGTGCTCGGAGGCGTCCTCCAGGGCGCCCGCGAGCCGCAAGACCTCGTCGGCGTCGTGGCCGTCTGCGGCGATGACGTCGACGAGCGTCATGTGGCCGGTAGTCACCGTGCCGGTCTTGTCCAGGACGATGGTGTCGACTTTGCGCGTCGACTCGAGGACCTCGGGGCCCTTGATGAGGATTCCCAGTTGGGCACCTCGACCGGTGCCGACCATGAGGGCGGTGGGAGTGGCCAGGCCGAGGGCGCACGGGCAGGCGATGATGAGTACGGCGACCGTGGCGGTGAACGCCGGCGCCAACCCGCCACCGGTGCCGATCCAGAACCCGAGGGCGGCCGCGGCCAGGGCGATCACGACCGGGACGAAGATGCCGGAGACCCGGTCTGCCAGCCGCTGCACCTTGGCCTTGCCGTTCTGGGCGTCCTCGACCAGCCGCGCCATCTGGGCCAGCTGGGTGTCGGAGCCGATCCGGGTGGCTCGGATCACCAGCCGTCCGCCGGCGTTGACGGTGGCGCCGACCACGGGGTCGCCGGGGCTGACTTCGACCGGCACGGACTCGCCGGTGAGCATCGAGGCGTCGACCGCGGAGCTGCCCTCCTCGACGACTCCGTCGGTGGCGATCTTCTCGCCGGGACGGACCACGAACCGGTCGCCCACCGCGAGCTGCTCGGTGGGGATGCGCACCTCGACCGGCCCGGCCGGCCCGGACCGGAGCACCGCGACATCCTTGGCGCCCAGCTCGAGCAGCGCCCGGAGCGCTGCGCCTGCCCGGCGCTTGGAGCGGGCCTCGAAGTAGCGGCCGGCCAGGATGAAGGTGGTGACCCCTGCTGCGGCCTCGAGGTAGATGTTGCCCGTGCCGTCGGTGCGCGCGACGGTGAGCTCGAATGCGTGCTTCATCCCCGGAGTGCCGGCGGTGCCCCAGAACAGGGCGTACACCGACCAGCC
>DASXRJ010000225.1:0-2949 GCA_036506675.1 Nocardioides sp.
CGGCGGACTGGACGGCCGCGCTGGCCAGCCCGGCGAGCGCCCGGCCTTCCATCGGCGGCGATGTCCTCTACGTCGGCAGCACCGACGGCACCGTCACGGCTCTTCCCGCCGCAGGTTGCGGCGCACCGACCTGCGACGCCCTGTGGACCGGGTCGACGCCGAGCGGGATCACCGGCGCGCCCGCGATCCTCGCCGGCACGCTCGTGGTCGGCTCGTCCGACGGAACGGTGACGGCGTTCGGTCTGCCGCCGGGTCTCGGGTCGTCGCGGTAGGGAGCAGGTTCGAGTCCTGCCGCCGGGGGCCCGCCCGCGCACGGCCGGGAACGTTCGGCCCCCGAGGCGACTCAACCGGGGCATGACAGCCTTGCGACCCGTGTTGCCGCCGAGGCCGGATCGAGAGGATGCTGCCGTGCCCACCGACACCGGCCGGTCGTTCGATGCCCTCTACCGGGCGTCGAGCACGCACATGGTCCGCCTCGCATGGCTCCTCGTGGGGTCGCGGAGCGTGGCCGAAGAGGTGGTGCAGGACGCGTTCCTCGCTCTCCACCAGCGGTGGTGCACCATCGACAACCACGGTGGCTACCTCCGCCGCGCCGTGGTCAACGGCAGCCTGCGCTCGCGGCGGCGCAGTGCCCGCGAGCTGCGGTCGCTGGCGCTGCTCGGCGAGCCGCCCCCGACGGGTGACGCCCAGGTCGACTCGATGTGGGACGCCATCCAGACGCTCCGCCCCGAGCGGCGGGCCGTCGTCGTCCTGCGCTACTGGGCCGATCTCCCCCACGGAGAGATCGCCGAGATCCTCGACTGTCCGGTCGCCACCGTCCGTACCCGCCTGCACCGTGCACTCGCGGAGCTGCGCAAGGAGATCGCCCGATGAACGACTCCCCGGTCCTCGACGACCTCGAGCTCGAGGTCGCTCGCACGCTGCGCGCCAAGGCCGACCAGGTCGTGGTGGGCGACGCCCCCTTCAACCCCGAGGCCGGACCGACGCTCGGCGTCATCCCGCTCGCCCGGGCTCACGGACCGCGCCGTCGGGTTCTCCTGGCGGCGGCCGCGGCCGTGGTGGTCGCCGGGCTCGGCGCCGCGGCGCTGGGGATCGCCCGCCTGGCCGACAGCCCGGGGAACCCGAGCGTGACCATGGCGGCGAGCACGCGGTTCACGATGCGCCAGCAGGGCACGGCAGGTTTCGTCCCTGCCACCATGCCCGACGGCTGGACGCTGCAGCAGATGGACGTGGGCAGCACACTGTTTCCCGGTCACCGGGCGCGCTGGCAGCTCTTCGGCGGCAACGAGTCGCCGATGGCCCGCGGCGTGCTCGTCGGCACCGTCCGCGACGAGGGACGGGTGATCGAGGGCGCCACCCACACCGTCCACGGCCGGCCTGCCGAGGTCGGGCCCTCGCCCGAGCCGACCGCGCCACCGGGTGCGATCCGGGCGAGCTGGATCGACGGGGATGTCGTGCACGACGCGCTCGCGGTGGGCATGGACGAGGCGGAGGTGGTCGCCTTCCTCGACACGCTCGTCACCCGCCACGACCCGACGGCAGGCTTCGACGCCTCCAGCGGCACGCCGCTCCCCAAGGTGTCCGATGCCGTCGTCGAGGACAGCTACTCGACGCGGGTGGTCTACGCGGATCCCGCCGGGGGCGCGGTCCAGGTGACGGCGACGTCGTCCGACCACTACGGCGGCCTGCTCCATCGGCTCGCCGGGGCGCCCGGGGCGGACGGGTTCGTCCTCCGCGGGACGATGGGCGGCGGCAGCGAAGATCTCCCGTTCGTCTCGGTCGCCCGCAACGACGGGTGGACCGTCGAGGTGATGGGGCAGGACTCGTCCACCATCGGGGAGGATCCCGGGCTCCTCGACGACATCCTGGCGACCGCCGAGCCGGTGACCACCCGACAGCTGATCGACAGGGGGGTCGCGCAGCCGGTGACCGCCACCTACCCGGTCGATGGCTGGACCGTCGACGTCCACGGCACGCAAACCGAGGCGGTGGCTGTGTGCCTCACCGCGGCCTCCGGACCCACGGTGTGCACGACCGCCGAGGACGCGGGCGGGTCGCGCCTGACGGCTGGCTCAGCGCTGGTCGACGGCCGGTGGGTCGTGGTCGCCGTCAGCCGGGGGGAGTCCGCCACCGTCCGGACCACCGACGTCGCATCGACACGCGTGGTCGACGATCCCGTCGATCTCTCGGCGCAGGGCGAGCGGCAGCGCTCGGGTGACGCGGTCGCCCAGGTCGTGCCGGTGCCCGCCGAGGCGGACGCCGTGGAGGTGCTGGTTCCGACCACCGACGACCACTGGACCGGGTTCACCTACGACCGCCCCGGCGACTGAACGACACGTCCCACCGTCTGGGTTTCGGGGGTACGGTTCGCGCGATGGGCGCGCTGGTCGCCATCGAGGAACGCAAGAAGCTCCTGAGCGACGTGTGGCTGTTCCAGGGCGCCAGCGACGAGGAGCTCACGATGCTGGCCGAGCTGGGCTACGAGGTCACGATCGGCCCGGACGTCGACATCGTCAGTGAGGGCGAGTTCGGTGACGAGCTGTTCCTGGTGGTCGACGGCCACGCGGCCGTGACCCGCAGCGGGGTCGACCTCGGCGTCCTCAACGCCGGCGACTTCTTCGGCGAGATGGCGATGCTGGGCACCGGCGTCCGGGCGTCGACCGTGCGGTCGATCGTCCCCATGAGGCTGCTGGGCCTGCGTGCCGAACACTTCGACGACGTGCTGGCGTCCGATCCGATGATCGCCCGGCGGGTGCTGAGCGTGGTGGTCAGGCGCCTCGAACGGACGGATCGCCGACTGGCGGAGGTCGAAGGCCGGCCTCGCTCGGGCTGACCGGCAGCGCGCTCCGCGGGTGTCAGCCAGCGCTGTTCGAGCTGCCGAGCACCGCGCCGTCGCGGAGCACCGTGACCGGACCGTCCTCGCTCACCGCGATCACGGTGGCGAGCGGG
>DASXRJ010000226.1:0-3551 GCA_036506675.1 Nocardioides sp.
ACGAGATCCTGGCGATGGTGCAGGCGGAGTCGACCCGGCTCGGCCGCAGCATCGGGGTGATGGCCGAGCTCAAGCACGCGGCGTACTTCGACTCGGTCGGGCTGCCGATCGACGACCCGCTGCTCGCCGACCTCGACCGGCACGACGTCGACCACCCGCGCTCGCGGGTCACGGTGATGTCGTTCGAGCCCACCATCCTGCGCCGGCTGGCGTCCCGGACCCGAGTGCCGGTGCTCCAGCTGCTGGACGCCCCCGGCAGTCGGCCCGCGGACCTCGAGGCGGCCGGCGACCCGCGCACGTACGCCGACCTGATGACCCGGCGCGGCCTCGCCAGCATCGACGAGTACGCCGACGGCGTCGGTGCGCTCAAGGACCTGGTCCTCCCGCGCGACGCCGACGGAGCGATCGGCCGCCCCTCCACGCTGGTCCGCGACGCCCACCGCGAGTGGCTGACCGTGCACGTGTGGACGCTGCGGGCCGAGAACCGCTACCTCCCCACCAACCTCCGGATCGGCGACGACCCCGACGCCCCGGGTGACCTGGCCGCCGAGGCCCGCGCCTTCCTCGAGGCCGGCGTCGACGGCCTGATCACCGACCACCCCGACCTGGCCCTCACCCAGCGCGACGTCGCCGCCTGACGGCCGCGGAGTACGCCGTCGCGCGGCTGCTCGTCGTCCGTTGCCGGGGAGTTCATCGCGGCACCGCGCGGACTTCACCTGCGCTCGGTTGGGTGGCCGGCATGAAGACACTGACCCGGGCCGCCACCGCGGCCCTCTCGTTGTCCGCGCTCGCCGCGTCGCTGCTCGTCGCGCCCACCCCGTCGGCCGTGGCCGTCGCGCCGGACACGGCCGTCACCCAGCAGGCGGTCCCCACCGTGATCGGGCACCGCGGTGCCAGCGGCTACCGGCCCGAGCACACGCTGGCGTCCTACCAGCTGGCGATCGAGATGGGTGCCGACTACATCGAGCCCGACCTGGTCTCGACCAAGGACCACATCCTCGTCGCGCGCCACGAGAACAACATCACCGGCACCACCGACGTCGCCGACCACCCAGAGTTCGCCGACCGCAGGACCACCAAGGTCATCGACGGCGTCTCGCAGACCGGCTGGTTCACCGAGGACTTCACCCTCGACGAGCTGAAGACCCTGCGTGCGAAGGAGCGGCTGCCGCAGGTGCGGCCGGCCAACACGGCGTACGACGGGATGTTCCGGGTGCCGACGTTCGGCGAGGTGCTGCGCCTGGCGCGCTACGAGTCGCGGAAGACCGGCCGCACCATCGGCGTCTACCCGGAGACCAAGCACCCGACGTACTTCGACTCGATCGGGCTCTCGCTCGAGGAGCCGCTGGTGGCGACGCTGAAGGCCTTCCAGCTCGACCGGGCGGACTCGCCGGTGATCATCCAGTCCTTCGAGACGGCCAACCTGCGCGAGCTCGACAAGGAGACCCCGGTGTTCCTGGCCCAGCTGGCCGACAAGAGCGGCGCGCCGTACGACCTGGTCGCTGCCGGCGACCCGCGCACGTACGCCGACCTGATGACCCCGGCCGGCCTCACCGAGATCGCGACGTACGCCGACGGGGTGGGCGTCAACAAGGACCTCGTCCTCCCGCGCGACCCGGCGACCGGTGCCACCGGCGCGCCGTCGTCGCTGGTGTCAGACTCGCACGCGGCGGGCCTGCGGGTGCACATCTGGACGCTGCGCCGGGAGAACCAGTTCATGGCCACCAACTTCCGCGTCGGCACCGACCCGAACGCCCCCGGCAACCTGTACGCCGAGATCCAGGCGTTCCTCGACACCGGGATCGACGGGCTGTTCTCCGACAACCCCGACATCGCGGTCGACTCTCGCGACGACTGGGTCGCGGCTCACTGAGAGCGGCCTGGTCGCGGGGTGGTCAGTTTCCCCGGATATCCGGGGAAACTGACGGTTGTCAGGTGTTGCAACCCCTGACAACCGTCGGGACTCCCTGACCAGCAACGGGAGACGTCATACCCAAGCAGGTGCCGATGAGGTGCGGCGCCGCGAGCTCGCGGCAAGTCTCGGACGGCGTTCAACGTTTCCGCGTGGGCGCCGTCTTGGGTTGGGTGGCCCTCCATGGGGAAGGAGGCACCAGTCCGTACGACGAGAGGAGAGTCCCGTGCGACTTCACGGGGGAACGAAGCTCGGCGGCCCGGCCGCCACCATCTTGATAGCGCTCGCGATGTTGGCCGCCGCGCTGTCACCGGCCGGCGGTACGTCGGCGTACGACGCAAGCGGCACCGACAGCGACACGGGTACGGCGTCCGCCGGCATCAGCTACGACCCGGCCGGCACGTACGCCGGTCCCGGCGGCACCTCGCCGACCAACTGGTACAACCGGCCCAACCTGGCCGCGGCCCGGGTCTGGGACCCGGCCGACGGGCGCTACGTCATGCGGATGTTCCGCACCGTGGCGCGCTCGTCCCACGACAGCTCCGCGCTGTCCACGATCAACAACCAGAACGCCTGGATGAATGTCGGCGACCCGAGCGGCTGGCACCTGTCGTCGTACGACTCGCTCGGCAACCGGGCCAGCGTCGCCAACTTCGTGCAGTCGGGCTCGACGCTCTACTCCTTCGACATCATCGCCCGCAACAAGGAGGGCCGGATCGGCCCGACGATCTTCTACACGCCGCGGCGTACGTCGACCGACGGCGGCAAGCACTGGACCCTCTCCTGGGCGAAGATCGACATGGGCACCGGCTGGTGCCCGGCCAGCGCGCAGGTCTACAGCTACCAGGGCGTGATCAAGCTGGCCGACGGTACCTGGGTGATGCCGGTCTACTTCGGCCATTTCGGCTGCCCGGGGAGTACGCCGCGGATGGCCACCGGTCTGCTCACCAGCACCGACCTCGGCAAGACCTGGAAGAAGTCGGCCGTCCCGTTCAACTCGACGACCGTCAGCTATGACGAGGCCTCGGTCGTGCAGCGCTCCGACGGACGGCTCGCGATGGTGGCCCGCTACGAGTACTCCACCGACTGGAAGCACGGCGCCAACATGCTCGGCGCCCTCACCTTCCGGATCAGCCGCGCGCCCATCCGGTCGAAGGCCGACTTCGCCGGAGCCACCTGGTCGGCGCCGCACATCACCGTGCCGAACTCACCGCTCTACGCCAACACCCTCACGATCGGTGCCTCGCCGAAGTTCACCAAAGTCGGGAGCCGGATGATGCTGACCTACGGACGCCCGGGCAACCACGTCACCTGGAACTCCGACGGCACCGCCACGACCTGGTCGTCGGCGGTCAACCTCAACCCGAACGCGCCGTACGGCACTCCGAGCTGCAGGTTCGACAAGGACACGACCACCAGCCACCCGCCCTGCCAGGCCCTCGGGACGAGCGGCTACATGGCCGCGGTCGCCATCGACGGCTCCGCGGGTTGGGGCTACATCATGGGCGACGCCTGTCACGTGTGGAGCTGCGAGATCCCCGGTACGTCGTCGTACGCCGACAACTGGACCGACGTCGCCTGGAAGTCCGGCGGGGCCAACCAGAAGGTGTGGATCGTGCGGTTCCGGAGCTCCTGAAAC
>DASXRJ010000227.1:0-24008 GCA_036506675.1 Nocardioides sp.
CGGCTACACCGCCTGGCTGACCAAGATGGCCGACCACCCCAACATCGAGGTCCGGCTCAACACCGACTTCTTCGACGTGCAGGACGAGTTCAAGGGCAAGGTCCCGATCGTCTACACCGGCCCGGTCGACGAGTACTTCGACAACTCCGAGGGCCGGCTCTCCTGGCGTACCGTGGATCTCGAGGCCGAGGTCAAGGAGGTCGACGACTTCCAGGGCTGCGCGGTCATGAACTACAACGACCAGGAGGTGCCCTGGACTCGGATCCACGAGTTCAAGCACTTCCACCCGGAGCGGACCTATATCTCCGGCAAGACGGTGATCGTCCACGAGTACAGCCGGGCGGCGACCGAGGACGACGAGCCGTACTACCCGATCAATACGGCCGAAGACCGCGCGAAACTCCTGAAGTACCGCGAGCTCGCCAAGAAGGAGCCGATGGTGCTCTTCGGCGGCCGGCTCGGCACCTACAAGTACCTCGACATGCACATGGCGATCGGCTCGGCGCTCTCCATGTATGACAACAAGCTCAAGCCGCACTTCGCCGAGGGTGCACCGCTTACGAGCGGGGGAGTGGACGAATGACCACCAGACTCTTGCAGCGACAGGTGCTCCCGATCGACCGGGACGCCGATGTCTTCCGCCTGTACGTCGACCCCGAGGCCGCCGTACTCGATGCCGACAAGTACGAGGTCGGCGCAAACCGGGGCGCTCAGCAGCTCAACAACGCCGCGATGCGCCAGTCGATCTCGACCGGCGCCAGCATCCACCCCGACCAGATCGAGAGCCGTACGGCGCTCCGCATCCTGGCCGGCGAGCGGCTGTCGTTCGGCACCTACTTCAACGCCTTCCCGGCCAGCTACTGGCGGCGCTGGACGGTCGTCACAGACGTCACCCTGACCATCAAGATGCGCGGCCGCGGCGCCGCGGTGACGGTCTACCGGTCGATGGCCAACGGCCGCTCGCAGCGCGTGGAGACCGAGACCACCGGCTCGGAGGCGCAGGGCACCTTCACCTTCGAGCTGCCGCTCAAGCCCTTCGTCGACGGCGGCTGGTACTGGTACGACGTCGTGGCCGGCGAGGAGGACGTCGTCGTCGAGTCGGCCGAGTGGACCGCCGACGTACCCGAGGACCGGGTGCAGCACGGCACCGTCGACATCGCGATCACGACCATGAACCGCCCCGACTTCTGCGCCAAGCTGCTCGGCCAGATCGGCGGCGACGAGGTGCTCCGCCCCTACCTCGACGAGGTCATGGTCATGGAGCAGGGCACCCAGAAGGTCGTCGACTCGCCCGACTTCGCCAAGGCCGAGGCGGCGCTGGCCAACCCTGGTGGGCGGTCGACCCTGCGGATGATCGAGCAGGGCAACCTGGGCGGCTCGGGCGGCTACGCCCGCGGACAGCTCGAGTCGGTGCGCAAGGGTACGGCGACGTACCTCATGTGCATGGACGACGACGTCATCTGCGAGCCCGAGGGCATCATCCGGGCGGTCACCTTCGGCGACCTCGCCCGGCGGCCCACGATCGTGGGCGGCCACATGTTCAGCCTGTTCTCGCGCGCGCGGCTGCACAGCTTCGGCGAGGTCGTGCAGCCGTGGCGGTTCTGGTGGCAGTCCGCGCCCGGCGTCTTCAACGACTGGGACTTCGGCGCCCGCAACCTGCGCTCGACCCGCTGGCTGCACAAGCGGGTCGACGTCGACTTCAACGGCTGGTTCATGTGCCTGATCCCGCGCCTCGTCCTCGACGAGATCGGCCTGTCGCTGCCGCTGTTCATCAAGTGGGACGACTCGGAGTTCGGGCTCCGGGCCAAGGCGGCCGGCTACCCGACCGTGTCGTTCCCGGGCGCGGCGGTCTGGCACGTGCCGTGGACCGACAAGAACGACGCGCTCGACTGGCAGGCCTACTTCCACCAGCGCAACCGGTTCATCGCCGCGCTGCTCCACTCGCCGTACGACGGCGGCGGCCGGATGATCCGCGAGAGCTTCAACCACCAGATCAAGCACCTGGTCTCGATGCAGTACTCCACCGTCGAGCTCCGCCACCAGGCGCTCGAGGACGTGCTGGCCGGCCCGGACAAGCTGCACGGCGAGCTGCCGACCAAGCTGTCCGAGATCCGCGACTTCGTGAAGAAGTTCTCCGACGCGCAGCTGCAGGTCGACCCCGACTCGTTCCCACCGGTGCGTCGCGCCAAGCCGCCGAAGAGGGGCAAGGACGGCACCGAGGTGCCCGGCCGGCTGTCGCAGCTGATCACCGCCGGGATGGCGCCGCTGCGCCAGCTCCGGCCGGTGCGAGACCTGTCTCGGGAGTTCCCCGAGGCGGAGGTCCCGGCGATGGACGCGAAGTGGTACCGCCTGGCCCGTTTCGACTCCGCGATCGTCTCGATGCCCGACGGCACCTCGGCCGCGCTCTACCGGCGCGACCCCGAGAAGTTCCGCGAGCTGGCCCGCAAGACCATCGAGATCCACGAGCGGCTGCGCCGCGAATGGCCCCGGCTGGCGGCTCTCTACCGCGACCAGCTGGGCACGATCACGTCTCCGGAGACATGGGACGAGACCTTCCGACCCTGGACCTCCTGAACAGTGGGCAAAATCTTTTCCTAAGAGTGGTTTATTTCTTGGCCGCTCGGTGTAATCTTCCGATGTTGCCCCGACGGGTACCCGAGAGCCCGTCGGGGCAACACCCATTTCAAGAGGCGGAGCATGGGGCGGAGTCGGACATTTCGCCCACCCGGTCCGAGCCGTCGGCTCCCGGCGCCCGAATTGCCTGCGATCGCTCGGCGTGGCGAGTGGAAATTACAAACTTGTAGTTACTCACGAAGTCTTGCGGCGACCCGTGTGACTGGTGTGAAACTTGGTACTCGTGTGAATCTTCCCTCCGCACAGGAGTCCCCGCATGCGCCGGAGCCAGGCCCGCTATGTCACCGTCTGCCAGCAGTTGCTGGCCATCGGCGCGGTCCTTGCCGTCCTCGCTCCCGCGGCCGGCGTGGTCTCCCTCGACCTGGTCGTCCCGGGGACCGGAGCCGCCAGCACCGCGGCGCCTGCGGCGTCGGTGTCGGCGATCCTGGCCGTTTCGACGACCACCTCGTCCGAGTCGTCCGCCCGGGTGCCGGCCGCGTCGGTCGCGCCGGTGACGCGCGAGTACCCGCTCACCCCGGCCGCGGGTGACTCGAGGGCCGCACGGGCCACCCTCCGCCGGCTCGCCGGAGGCGGCGCCGAGGTGGTCAGCCGCCCCGAGAACGTGCAGAGCTTCGGCACGGTGGGCGTGACCTGGAGCCCCGCCGACGAGTACGCCGACGGCCAGATCGAGGTCACGGTCCGCACCCGCACGGATAACGCCTGGTCGGCGTGGAGCGTCGTACCGTATGACGCCGAGCACGGCCCCGATCCGGGCAGCGACGAGGCTCTGCATGCGCGCCCGGGCACGGACCCGGTCGTCGTGGGGGCCGTCGACCAGGTGCAGGTCCGGGTCGCCACCGAGGCCGGCGTACCCGAGGACGTGCGGCTGGCGGTGATCGAGCCCGGTACGCCGTCCGCGACCGAGGTCGAGCAGCCCGCGATCGACACCGCGACCCTCGGCGGAGCAGAAGCTCAGCCGGCAGAGCGCACGGGCGTGCTGTCCGGGCTCAGCCTGCGCGCGGCGATCACGCCGAGACCGCAGATCTTCTCCCGGGCCCAGTGGGGCGCCGACGAGAGCCTGCGCGACCCGTCGTCGCTGCACTACTACGAGGTGCACGCGGGCTTCGTGCACCACACGGTCAACGCCAACGCCTACACCCGCGACGAGGTGCCCGGGATCATCCGGAGCATCTACGCGTACCACACCCAGTCCAAGGGCTGGAGCGACATCGGCTACAACTTCCTGGTCGACCGGTTCGGCCGGATCTGGGAGGGCCGGTACGGCGGCGTCGACCGGCCCGTCGTCGGCGCGCACACGCTCGGCTACAACGACTACTCGTTCGCGATGTCGGCGATCGGCAACTACGAGACGGTGCAGCCCAGCTCGGCGATGCTGGACGCCTACGGCCGGCTGTTCGCGTGGAAGCTGTCGCTGCACGGCGTCGACGCGGCCTCGACCCGGCAGAAGGTCGGCCCCGACTACTTCCAGGCCATCAACGGCCACCGCGACGCCGGCCAGACGGCCTGCCCGGGGAAGTACCTCTACGCCAAGCTCCCGACCATCCGCACCCTGGCCGACCGCTACCAGAGCTCGTGGCGTGGCCGGCAGCGTGACGTGAACACGGTGTCCACGTCGTACCCCGACATCTTCCTGCGCCGCGCCTCGGACAAGGCGGGCTTCGTGCTGCCCACCCAGGGGATGACCCGGCTAGGGCCGCCAAGGGTGTCCTGGGCCTCCGGCTGGTCGGCGAAGGACGTCATCGTGGTCACGCCGGACGTCACCGGCGACGGCAAGGCCGACCTGTTCGCGCGGGACAAGGAGACCGGCATCGCGAAGATCTTCCCCGGCGACGGCACCGGGCACTTCGGCGCCGGGATCAAGCCGACCAGCATCTTCGACGGCTTCGACCAGATCACCGCGGTCGGCGACCTCGACCACGACGGGCTCCGCGACCTGGTCGGGCGCAACCCGGAGACCGGCTGGCTGCGGCTCTTCCACGGCACCGGCGCCGGTGGGTTCGCCGGGGAGATGTGGTCGAAGAGCTGGGCGTCGTACAACAAGACCATCGGGGCCGGCGACTTCACCGGCGACGGCCTGCCCGACGTACTCGCGCGGGACACCGGCGGCCGGCTGTGGCTCTACCCCGGCCGCGGCGCCGACGGCCTCGGGGCTCGCGCCCGGCTGCCCGGCACCTGGTCGCAGTACGACGTCATCACGGGCTTCGGCGACTACACCGGCGACCGGCGACCCGACCTGCTGGCCCGGAACGCCTCGTCCGGCAGCTCGTTCGTCTTCCCCAACCAGGGCGACCGCACCTTCGGGCACTGGGTCGGCCCGCTGCCGTCGACCCACGATCTCGGGGCGCTGAGCTCGGGCGGCAGCGTGGTCGCCGGCGGTCGCCCCGACCTGGTCGGCCGCAAGGGCGACGCGCTCGTCGTACTCGCCAACGCGGACACCTACAACACCGGCGGCCTGGTGCCGGTCGGCGCCCGACTCTCCACGGCCACCATGCTGCTCAGCGTCGGCGACTGGGACCGCGACGGCGACGGCGACCTGATGACCCGCACCGGCGACGGCCAGCTGCAGCTGCGGCTCTCCGACGGCAGCGGCCACTTCGCCGCCCCGCAGGTGCTGTCGTCGGGCTTCGCGTCGGTCGGGCTGCTCGCCGCCGTGGGCGACCTGACCGGCGACGGCTACCCGGACCTGATGGGCCAGCCCGCGGGCAGGGCGATGCGGATCTGGCCCGGACGCGGCGCCGCGGGGCTCGGGGTCAGCTATGTCGCGCACAGCGAGATCCGCGCCAGCCGACAGTACGGCGTGGGTCTCTGGAACGGCGACGGCTCCCCGGACACCATGCTCCGGGTCGACGACAAGCTGGTGCTCTACCCCGGCAACGGCCCTGGCGGGCTGACCAGCCCGGTGTCGCTCGGGGTCGACGTGTCGGCGTACGACTGGGTGCTCGGCGTCGGCGACGTGAACGGCGGACACGCCGACCTGATCGCGCGGGAGAAGGGGACCGGCTACCTCTGGCTGCTGCCCGGCAGGGCCAGCGGGGTCGGCCAACGGATCTTCCTGGCCGAGGGGCTTGCGGGCTACGACCTCGCCGGGTAGGAGCCAGGGTTGGTCTGGCCGACTGTCGAGCAGGTCGGGACGGTCTTCGGGCGGCCCCGCGGCCGCTCGGCCCGTCGGCAACCCAATGGCCGGAGCGCTTGGTGTCGCGAGGCGATCGCCTACGAGTGCTCAGACACTCGTAGGCAATTGACTGCCCAGACCAAGCGCTCGACCGGGCCCTCCACGCAGCGGCCCTAGGGCGTGGCTCCTTGTCCCATGGCCTGCTGCGCGACGGCCGAGGATGAGGGGCCGCGCCCCACTCGCCCGCCGCCGGAGCATCGGCGCCGCTGCGCCCGACCCTGCTCTCGCTAGCGGTCATCCCCAGAAGGGATGACCACTAGCTGGGGCCGCCGAGCTGGGCGGTGGCACGCTCGTCGTCGTACTTGCGGGACCAGGTGGCCGGGTCGGGGTTGCGCACCCAGACCGTGGAGCCCCCGGCGACCAGGGGTTCCACGAACGTCGCCAGGCCCTCGGGCGTGACCGGGTTGGCGGTGGTGAGCAGCCGGCCACCCGAGCCGACCACGGAGCCGGCCACGGAGCCGGCCAGGGAGCCGGCCAGGGAGCCGGCCAGGGAGCCGCTCAGGTCGCCGGAGGCGGTCAGCAGCTTCTCCTGGGTCGCGTCCGGCGTGGCCGGGTCGTCGGCTGTCGGCGGGTCCCAGGGCACGAAGGCGTCCGGCCGGCCCCAGACCTCCACCCCGAAGTCGTGTACGCCGGTCGGCAGCGGCTCCGCGAACCGCACCCCCAAGGGCCGCAGCGAGCAGGCCACCACCCGGTCGTGGCCACTCCAGCGGTCCAGCCCGTCGGGCCCGCAGACGACCAGGTCGCCCGCGAGGACCTCGTCGTCGTACGACAGGGTCAGGCCGACGTTCCAGGCCGCGCCGAGGAAGACCGGCCCCAGCCAGTGGGTCGGCAGGTCGACCCGGATCGTGTCGCCGCGTTCGAGGTCGAGCTCCTCGACCAGGAGGGACGAGGTCTTCGCGACCCAGTTGGCGTACGTCGCCACCGACAGCTCGACCCGCTCGCCGGTCGCGTCGTCGTAGAAGGTCACCAGCGGGCGCCCGGGGTCGCGGCGGAGCAGGTCGGCCAGCAGGGTGGCGAAGGTGGTCACCGGCCAAGGGTAGGCTCGCCTGCCGTGCCCACGACGACCGAGCCCGACTCGTCCGCCCCCGAGCCCGTCAGCGACTCCGTTCCCGGTTTCTGGGCGGTGATCCCCGCCGGCGGCGCCGGCACCCGCCTATGGCCGCTGTCGCGGGCGGCGACGCCGAAGTTCCTGCTCGACCTCACCGGATCCGGCCGCTCGCTGCTGCAGGCGACGCTCGACCGGCTGGCGCCGCTGGCCGACGATCGGTTCGTGGTGGTGACCGGCGCCGTACACCGCGACCGGGTGCTCGCCCAGCTGCCCGAGCTCAAGCCCGGCGCCGTCGTGGGGGAGCCGTCCCCGCGCGACTCGATGGCCGCGATCGGCCTGGCCGCCGCGATGCTCGAGCGCCGCGACCCGGAGGCGGTGATGGGCTCGTTCGCGGCCGACCACGTGATCACCGACCCGGACGCCTTCCGTGACTGTGTACGACGCGCGGTCGAGGCCGCCCGCCAGGACTGGCTGGTCACGATCGGCATCGAGCCGACCCACCCGGCGACCGGGTTCGGCTACATCGACGTGGGCGAGGAGCTGTCCGGGCTCGGGGGCGTCCACCACGCGCGTCGCTTCGTCGAGAAGCCGGACGCCGCCACGGCGGCGTCGTACGTCGCTGACGGCTACCGCTGGAACGCCGGCATGTTCGTGGTCCGCCCGACCGTGCTGCTCGACCTGCTCGCGGCCAACCACCCCGAGCTGGCCGAGCGGCTGCGGGCCATCGCGGCGGGCGAGGCCGACCTGGCCGAGACCTGGCCGGCGCTCACCAAGATCGCGCTCGACCATGCCGTCGCCGAGCCGGCCGCGGACGCCGGGCGGGTGGCCGTCGTACCGGGGCTGTTCGGGTGGGACGACGTGGGCGACTTCGCCTCGCTCGCCGGGCTGCACCCGCGCGAGACAGCTGGCGGAGGCCCCGCCGTGCTCGGAGACGCGAGCCTGGTGCGCTCGGTCGACTCCACCGGCTTCGTGGTGCCGGCAGCCGGCCGGACGGTCGCGGTGATCGGCCTCGACAACGTCGTGGTCGTCGACACCGGCGACGCGCTGTTGGTCACCACGCGCGAGCGCGCCCAGGACGTCAAGAAGATCGTCGAGGCGCTCAAGGCGGAGGGCAGCCCGCTGACCTGACCTGCTCGCAGACATGACGAACGGCCCCGACCCAGCGGACTGGGTCGGGGCCGTCGGCGTACTAGGCCGTGTCCCTCAAATCTGCCGACGCATCCGTGGCGCACGCATCCCGCCCGGCTGCGTTGTCGTCGACTCGACGCAGCAAGCTGCGCCTTCGCTCCTCCGCCTTGCCGGATCGGGCGCGGACGCCACGGCTGCTTCCCGGCATCTTTTACGGGACACGGCCTCACCGAGCGAGCCGTCACATGGCGGTCGGCTCGGGGGAGTCCATGTAGGGGTACTTCAGCATGAAGGACTTCAGCGCCTCGCCGGAGACCTCGGAGCAGTACTGCCAGATGCCGACCTGCTTGGCGCCGTCCGCAGCGTCGGTGCCACCGACCGACCAGTGCGTGAACGCGATGTGCTGATTGTCGGGGAACTTCTTGCCGTTCTCGTCGGTGGACAGCCACGGCACCGCGATGAACTTGTTGCGGCCGCTGCTCGTGCCCTTGAGCTTGTCGGCGATGCCGCGCAGCTCCGAGAGCTGAGCGTCGTCGTCGGCGACGGTCTCGTCGTACCAGAGGATCGTGTAGCCGTGCTCGAGGTTGTGCACGAGCGTGCCCAGTGCCGGCCGGTCGTCGGCGGTGTAGAGCTTCCGCTCCATCGTGGCCGGCTGGTAGTAGTGCTCGCCGAACGCCGGCGGGGCGTCGGTGTAGTTGAGCGGCGTGCCCTCGTCGACGTGCTGCTGGTTGCCGTTCGCCTCCTTGGTGATCTCCTGGCCGCACACCGAGGCCGGGGCCCCGATCGCGCCGAGGTCGACCCCGCGGAACTGCCGCAGGTCCCACCAGTCCTTGATCGGCTTGAACGCCGCTGCGCCGACGATCAGCACCGCGACCGCGACGCACACGCCGACGATCGTGAGTGACTTGCGACGCTCGGCGCGCGCCTGCTGCCGGCGTACGTCGTCGATGACGGCACGTCGCGCGCTCTTGTCGGACTTGTTAAAACTCGTGGCCACGAAATCAGGCTTTCGGCGAAGAGGGGTGAGGACGAGGGGAGAGTCTACGGAGTAAACCCGTGGAAGCGGAGGCGGATGGCTGATTCGTCACCAACGGGCCGCCCGGGGGTCCGCGCGGCAGCCTCCGTGACTGTCCTCGCGGCGGCCTCCACCCAGCCGTGCGCGAAGGCCACCATGGCCACTACGGCGGGCCGGGCGGACTGCACCACGACGTCCTCGCCGTCGACCCGGACCCGTCCCGCCCGGGCCCGATCGAGCGCGTCGGCGAGCTCCGCCGGCGCGACAGCCGCGCCGAAGGGCGTCGAGCTCTCACCCCGAGCCGCCTGTACGACGGCCTCGCGCGCGCCGTACCCGAACAGATCGGCGCCCTCGGGGCGGACCAGCGCGACGGCACCCGGCCCGTCGTCCTCCGGCGCGAGCACCAGGTCCGCCCGCCCCCGGACGATCGCGAACGGCCGCCCGCCCAGCTTGCCCTTCGCCAGCTCGGCCGCGCCCGCCAGCTCGTCGGCGACCGCCGGCTCGGTGACTGCCAGCGGGTTGCCGTGGGCGTCGACTCGCCCCGCGAAGCTCTCGAGCACCCGGACCCCCGCCGCCCCGATCGCGATGTCGGTCTGGCCGGTCCGCCAGGCCCGCCCGGCGGTGTCGGTGACCAGGACGCCCACGTTGGCGCCGGTCCGGTCCCGCAGCTCGGCCCGCAGCCGGCGAGCTGACTCGTCCGGATCCAGCGGCAGGAGTACGACGCGGCCGGGCTCGACGTTCGACGCGTCGATGCCGGCGGCCGCCAGCGTCACCCCGAGCCGGTGCCGGACCACGACGGTGGCACCGCGCCGGGCCACCACTCGGTCGGTCTCTTCGGCGAGCGCCTCGTCGCGCGTCCCCTCGCGAATCCGCCCGTCCGCGGGAGGAGCGGCCTTGCTGACGACCTTGCTGGTCACCACCACGATGTCGCCGTCGCGGACGTCGGCCACCGCGAGCAGCAGCGCCGCCAGGTCGTCTCCCGGCCGCACCTCGGGTACGCCGTCGGGCGCGACGATGGTCAGCATCACGAGTCGGAGGCCAGGTCGACCGCCGCCACCACCATCGCCGCGGTCGCGTCGTGGTCGGTCATCATCAGGGGTACGGCGCGGCAGCGGATCCCGGCGGCCTCGACCCCGGCGACCTCGGACTCGTCCACGGTGTCGACCAGCCACCCGTCCAGTACGCCGTCGCGGCTGCGCGTCCCGTAGTGCCGGGCGACCGCACCGGCGGAGACCTCCACCCCCACCGAGGCGAGCAGCTGCGCCGCCATGCCGCGCACGTGCGTGCCGGCCACGATCGGCGAGATCCCCACGACCGGGGCACGCGTCTCCCGCAGCGCCTGCCGCACCCCGGCCACGCCCAGGATGGTGCCGACCGAGACGACCGGGTTGGACGGCGGCAGCAGCACCAGGTCGGCGTCCCCGATCGCCTCGAGCACGCCCGGCGCCGGCTTGGCGGTGTCCTGGCCCACCACGATGACCTTCTCGGCCAACACCTCCGCTCGCAGCCGAACCCAGTACTCCTGGAAGTGCACCACCCGGGTGCCGCTCGGCGTGGCCGGGTCGGGGATGGCGATGTGCGTCTCGACCCGGTCGTCGCTCATCGGCAGCAGCCGCACGCCCGGCTGCCAGCGCCGGCACAGCGCCGCGGTCACCTGGGAGAGCGGGTAGCCGGCCTCGAGCATCTGGGTGCGCACCAGGTGCGTGGCGATGTCACGGTCGCCGAGCCCGAACCAGGTGGGCTCCACGCCGTACGCCGCCAGCTCCTCCTTGGCGCTCCACGTCTCGTCGCGCCGACCCCACCCGCGCTCGACGTCGATGCCGTCGCCTAACGTGTACATCACGGTGTCGAGGTCGGGGCAGACCTTGAGGCCGTGCACCCACCAGTCGTCGGCGGTGTTCGCGATGACGGTCACCTCGGCGTCGGCCGGGAGGAGGCCGGTGTCGCGGGCGTGGAGGATGCCCTGCAGGAAGCGGGCGCCGCCAATGCCGCCGGACAGCACGGTGATGGCGCGGGGATGCAGTTGCCTGGGTTGCATGGCCCTAGCCTGCCCGACGAGCCGAGTCCAGGCTTGCGCGGCTTCGGGTCGGACCGGTCTGGAGCGGGCCGTCCCGATTGGGCCCTTTGGTGCCGTATACCAGAAGCGGGCTTGACTTCCGGTGTACGACAGGCATGTAATTCCAATAGTGTCGTTATCCAAGAAGGCGGCCCGTGGGGGTCGTCCAACAATGACAGGGTCGAAGGGGCGAGAGTCGTGAGAGAGCTGTTTCTACTCGACGGAGACGCCGAAGAAATGGGCTGGCAGGAGCGCGCGCTGTGCGCTCAGACCGACCCGGAGGCGTTCTTCCCCGAAAAGGGGGGTTCGACGCGTGAGGCCAAGAAGGTCTGCCTCACCTGCGAGGTGCGGGACGACTGCCTCGAGTATGCACTGATGAACGACGAACGCTTCGGCATTTGGGGCGGCCTGTCGGAGCGCGAGCGTCGCAAGCTGAAGAAGCGCGCGGTCTGACCGCAGCCGTCTGACCCCGGGCGCCCGCGGCGCCTTTCACCGGTGGCTTGCTCGCCAGTTAGGGTGACCGCCGTGGGTGAGCGAGTGTGAGCAATCCGGGCGAGGAGTACTACGGCGGACAGCCGCCCCTGAGGCGAGCGGCCGTGACGGCGATCCTGGTCAGTCACGACGGGGCCCGCTGGCTGCCGGCGGTGCTGGCCGGCATCGCGGCACAGTCCGTCCGGCCCGACTACGTGCTCGCCGTCGACACCGGCAGCAAGGACGAGAGCGTCCAGCTGCTCAGCGACGCCCTGGGTCACGGCGCGGTCATCCAGGAGAAGCTCACCACCTCCTTCCCGAAGGCCATCCGCCGCGGGCTCGCCGAGGCGCCCGACTCCGAGTGGATCTGGATCCTTCACGACGACTCCAACCCCGAGCCCCGGGCGCTGGAGAACCTGCTCTCGGTCGCGGCCCTCGACCCCAAGGCCGACATCCTCGGCCCCAAGCTGCGTGAGTGGCCGTCGCTGCGCCGGCTGCTCGAGCTCGGCGTCACCATCTCCGGCACCGGCCGGCGCGAGACCGGCCTGGAGCGCGGCGAGTACGACCAGGGCCAGCACGACGACATCCGTCCGGTGCTGGCGGTCAACACCGCCGGCATGCTGGTACGCCGGTCGGTGCTCAAGGAGCTCGGCGGCTTCGACAACCGGCTGCCGATCTTCGGCAACGACATCGACTTCGGCTGGCGCGCCGCGCGGGCCGGCCACAAGACCCTGATCGTCCCCGACGCCGTCGTCTTCCACGCCGAGGCGGCTCACCGCGGCCTGCGCAAGACCGCGCTGACCGGGCGGCACACCCATCTGGCCGAGCGCACCGCCGCGCTCTACACGCTGCTGGCCAACAGCACGGCCGCGCTGCTGCCGTTCCAGCTGATCAGGCTGTTCTTCGGCTCGCTGCTGCGGGTGCTCGGCTTCCTGGCGGTCCGGGCTCCGGGCGAGGCGGTCGACGAGCTGGCCGCCGTACTCTCGGTCTATCTGAAGCCCGGCACGATCTTCGCGGCCCGGCGGGCCCGGTCCCCCCTGGCGTCGAACGACGCCCGCGTGCGCGGGCTGCTGGCGCCACGCTGGCTGCCCTACCGGCACGGCCTCGACTTCGTCGGCGACCTGGTGGCCGCGACGACCGACCAGGCGGCCGACGTCGCCGAGCGGCGGCGTGCGGCGCGGATGGCGGAGCGCGGCGAGGTCGCGCCGGTCCACCGCGACGAGGACGAGATGGCCGAGGACACCGGCATCGTGGTCCGGTTCCTCACCAACCCGGTCGCGGTGCTGATGACCGGCTTCCTGCTGCTGTCGCTGTGGCTGGGCCACCAGGCGCTGGGCGCCGCAGCGCTGTCCGGGCCGGGCCTGTCTCCCGTGCCCGAGAACGCCGGCGACTGGTGGCAGCTGCACGTCCAGTCCTGGCATCCGTTGAGCCAGGGGAGCGACATCGCGACCCCGCCGTACGTCATGCCGATGGCGCTGCTCGCCAGCCTGCTGTTCGGGCACCCCGGCGCGGCGCTGGCGGTGCTGCTACTGCTGGCGGTGCCGTCCGCGACCTGGGGAGCGTGGCGCTTCATGCGGGTGATCGGCCGGCTGGCGGACCCGCGCGGGTTCTCCAAGGTGCTGCTGATCTGGGGCTCGATCACCTACGGCCTGGTGCCGGTGGTCAGCGGGGCCTTCGCCCAGGGGCGGTTCGGGGTGATCGCCTCGGCGGCGCTGCTGCCGTGGTTCGCACACGCGGCGCTCGGCTTCGCCGACCCGACCTCCGACCGGCGCTGGCGGGCGGCCTGGCGCGCCTCGCTGCTGCTGATGCTGATGACGGCGTTCACGCCGCTGGCGTGGGTCTACGCGCTGCTGCTGACGGGGTTGGTGCTGGGGCTCGGCTACGCGTTCGCCCGCGGCCTCCTGTCCGACCGGTCGATCTGGCTGCCGCTGGTGACGCCGGTGCTCGCCGTACCCGTGCTGCTGCTGCCGTGGTTCCTGCCGATGATCCTCGGCGGCCACCCGCAGGTACTGCTGCTGGAGTCCGGCCGGCTGCCCGGTCCGCTGGCCGGTGCGGTCGACGCGATGTCCGGGCGGCTCGGCGGCACCGCCGCGCCGCACTGGATCGGGCTGCTGCTCGGCGTGCTGGCGCTGATCGCCCTGCTGCTCCCCGAGGGCCGGCGGCCGGTGCTGGTGGCGTGGGTCGCGGCGGCGGTGGCCGCCGTACTCCTCGGGCTGCTGAGCCACCTGAGCCTGCCCCTGGCGGTCGGCCACGTGCGCCCCGGTCCGGGCTTCCTGATCGTGGTCATCCAGGCGGCCGCGGTGGCGGGCGTGGCGCTCGCGCTGCAGCGCATGCTGTCGGGCCGGGGCCGGATCCGGCAGTTCGGCGGCCTGGCCGCACTCATGCTCGCCGTGGTCGTCCCGCTGGCCGGCCTGGGCTGGGCCCTGGTGTCCGGGGACAGTGACCTGGCCGAAGACGCCGACACGGGCATCCCGGCGTACATGACCCAGAACGCCGAGCTGGCGCCCGAGCGCGGCGTACTCGTGATCGGCGGGACCGTGCACGACGGCCTCACCTGGACCGTTCAGCGCGGCAACGGAGTCACCTTCGGGGAGGACGAGATCCTGGCCTTCAGCGACCCCGACCCCAAGCTCACCGACACCGTGTCCGCGCTGATCTCCCGGCCCACGCCCGAGGTGGTCGAGTCGCTCGCCGCCCAAGGCATCGAGTACGTCGTCCTGCCCGCCCCGGCCGACGCGCAGGTGGCCGCCGGGTTCGACGCCACCGCCGGGCTCGCCCAGGCCAGCGCGGAGAACCCGCAGACCCGCGCCTGGCACCTGGTGCCCGCGCCGACCGGTGATTTCCTGACCGGCCACGGCTCGTGGATGCGATGGGTGTTGGTGGGGATCCAGCTGGGCGCCATCCTGTGCGTGGGCGTGCTCAGCGGACCGACGACCCGGAGGGAAGCGCGATGAGCACCGAGTCCGAGCACAACGAGCCCGAGGCGACCCGGCCCGAGCCGGGCGGCTCCCGGGCCAGCAACTCCCGGGCGACCGGATCCGGCCGGCGCGCGGCCGGCTCGTCGAAGCGCAAGATCGCCGCCGACCTGCCGCGGCGGGCCGGCCGCCGGACGGCCGCGGTGCGAGACGCCTCTCCGAGCCAGAAGGCACTGGCGGTGACCCTGGGGGTCCCGTTGCTGACCCTCGCGGCGATGGGCGTGACCTCCGGCTCGCCCACGCAGCCGCCGGCCGCGGTCCCGCCCGAGACCACCTCGCTGACCACGCTGCAGGTCGTCTGTCCGGCGCCGATCGCGACCGGGGGTCATGTGCTCCTGACCAGCGCCAAGGCGGCGAAGTCGGCCGGCGTACAGCTGCGGCTGGGCGCGCACCGGCAGACCGCCGCCCTCGGCCGGTTCCGCACCACGACCACCGGCCCGACCACCGCGATCGTGATCGACGCCCGCGGCCAGCTCGCGCCCGGGCTGGTCGCGAGCCGGGTCAACGACCCGCAGGCGGCGGCCTCGGAGTGCACGGCCCCGCTGCCGGAGTACTGGTTCACCGGCGTCGGCGCCGGGTCCATCCACGCCTCGCGGCTGGAGCTGGTCAACCCCGACTCCGGGCCGGCGATCGCCGACATCGAGGTGCTGGGCGGCGACGGCCTGGTCGACGTACCGGACGTCCGCGGGGTCACCGTGCCCGGCGGATCGGCGACCACGATCGACTTCGCCAAGGTCGCGCCCGACCGGCACGAGCTCACCCTGCACGTCAGCGTCGTCCGCGGCCGGCTCGGCGCCACCATGAACGACCTGTACGTCGCCCGGTCGACCTGGCACGACTGGCTGGCCCCGCAGCCGGCTCCGTCCACCAGCAACGTGCTGCTCGGTCTGGCCAAGGGGGGTGGCCAGCGTCAGCTGGTGCTGTCGAACCCCACCGAGAACGAGGTCCGCGCGGAGCTGCGGGTCATCGGCGCGGGCAGCACGTTCGTGCCGTCCGGGTTCCAGGAGATCTCGGTGCCGCCGGAGTCGACCGTGGTCAAGGACGTCAGCCAGATCGTAGGTACGGCGCTGGCCAAGGAGGAGTCGGGCCTGCTCATCACCGGCCCCGACGAGGACGGCATCTCGGACACCCCACCGACCACGATGCTGACCGCCAGCCTGCGCTCGATCGCCGGCGAGGACCTGAGCCACGCGGTCGCCGTACCGCCGGTGCACGAGGCGGGCGTGATCGTGCCGTCCGGCAAGGCGACGCTGGTGCTGGCCGCCACCGACGCGACCGGAACCGCCAGCGTCACGTCGTACGCCGCGGACGGCAAGCAGGTGGCGACCAAGCGGGTCGAGATCAAGAAGCTGACCTGCCTTGCGGTCGCCCTGCCCGAGGCCGCGAAGTTCGTGGTCGTCAAGGCCGAGAAGGCGCCGCTCTCGGGAGCCGTCCGGGTCGAGTCCACCAAGGGCGTCGTCACCCTGCCGTTGACCGACCTGATCGTGGACGCGCTGGTGCCGCACGTGGCGGCCGGGTCCTACTGAGCCGACCGGGCCGCCGCCTGCGGCCCTCAGGACGTCATCCGGTTCGAGCCGTAGATGGCTCCGCCCGGATGACGTTGCGGGCGACTCGAGCGAGTCGGGTCAGGGCTCGTAGCGCGGGTCGACGTCCTCGGCGGGCAGGCCGAGCAGCTCGGCGACCTGTTCGACGATGACGGTGTGTACGAGCGCCTCCAGCTCGGCTCGGTCCTCGGCTCGGTGCTCGATCGGCCGCCGGAACAGCACGATCCGGGTCGGCCGCGTGGCCGCGCCACGCACCAGCGACGACAGCGGCACGTGCTCGGCCTGCCAGTCGTCGGGGATCTGAGGGGTGTCCTCGACGGCGTACTCGACGAGGCCGAGCTCGCGCTTCCAGCGCTCCTCGAGCTCGGCGACGACGGCCAGGACCAGGTCGTCGAACAGCTCGCGTGAGGTACGCCGTTCCGGCACCCCCAGCCGGACCGGGAGGATCTCCGGACCGCGGAGCCCACGGCCGTGCCGATCGCGGGTCCGAGAGCTCCGCGGGAAGCGCGGCCGGGAGGCCGCCTGGGAGTTGCTGCCCTCCGTCGCCACGATCTGCTTGCTCATGACAGCGAGCCTAGTCCGGCCCCTCGGCGGAGGGGGGTACCGTCTGCCCCGTGAGTGCTGCCCGTCGCTGTTCGCGTACCGCCTGCGGCCGTGCTGCGGTCAACACGCTCACCTACGTGTACGCCGACCAGACGGCCGTCCTGGGCCCGCTGGCGACGTACGCCGAACCCCACGCCTACGACCTCTGCGCGACCCACAGCGAGCGGCTCTCCGCCCCGCGCGGCTGGGAGGTGCTCCGCCTCGCTCCCGAGCCGGCCGCCACCGGCCCGTCGTCCGACGACCTGCTGGCCCTCGCGGACGCCGTACGCGAGGCGGCCCGGCCGGTCGAACCCCGCCCCACCGGACCCTTCGGACTGGCCGCCGACCCGCAGGACGACCCCGATCACGACCCCGATCACGACCCCGACCGTGAACCGGACCCCGGCCCGGGTGGTTCGGGAGCCCGGGGTGGCGGCACGGGTGGTCCGGGAGCCCGGGGTGGCGGCACGGGCGGCACGGGCGGCGGCCCCCGCGAGACCGGCCGCCGCGGCCACCTCCGGGTCCTGTCCACCGACTGATGACTTCCATCGGGCACTCCTCGTACCAGCGGCCCGACCTCCCGCTATAGGCTCACCGGCATGGCTCCCACGAGCGACCCCGCCAACCTCGATGCCGTCTTCAAGGCGTACGACGTCCGCGGACTGGTCGACGAACAGATCGACGACGACCTGGCCCGCAAGGTCGGGGCCGCGTTCGTCGCCGTGACCAAGGCGCCCACGGTCGTCGTCGGACACGACATGCGACCCAGCTCGCCCGGCATGGCCGGCGCGTTCGCCGACGGCGCCGCGGCGGCGGGGGCCGACGTGGTGATGATCGGGCTGGCGTCGACCGACCAGCTCTACTTCGCCTCCGGCCACCTCGGGTACGCCGGCGCGATGTTCACCGCCAGCCACAACCCGGCCCAGTACAACGGCATCAAGCTGTGCCGCACCCACGCCCGGCCGATCGGCATGGACACCGGCCTCGCGGAGATCCGGGAAGCCGTCGAGAACGGCTTGGGTGACCACTCCGTCTCGGGCGTAACCCCCGGCGACATCAAAGAACACAACGTCCTGGACGCGTACGCCGCTCACCTGCTCTCGCTCGCACCCGTCACCGGACGCCGGCTCAAGGTCGTCGCCGACGCCGGCAACGGGATGGCCGGCCTGACCGCCCCCGCGGTCTTCGAGCGGCTGGGCGCCGACAAGGTCGAGCTGATCCCGATGTACTTCGAGCTCGACGGCACCTTCCCCAACCACGAGGCCAACCCGATCGACCCGGCCACCCTGGTCGACCTGCAGGCGCGGGTGCTCGCCGAGGGCGCCGACATCGGGCTGGCCTTCGACGGCGACGCCGACCGCTGCTTCGTGGTCGACGAGAAGGGCCGTGCGGTCTCACCGTCGATCCTGACCGCGCTGATCGCGGCCCGTGAGCTCGGGCGCGAGCCCGGCGCGTCGGTGATCCACAACCTGATCACGAGCCGCGCCGTACGCCAGATCGTGACGGAGCTCGGCGGCAAGCCGGTCCGCACCCGGGTCGGCCACTCGTTCATCAAGGCCACGATGGCCGAGACCGACGCGATCTTCGGCGGCGAGCACAGCGGCCACTTCTACTTCCGCGACTTCTGGCGGGCCGACTCCGGCATGCTCGCGGCCCTGCACACGCTGGCCGCGCTCGCCGAGACCGACCGGCCGCTCTCGGAGCTGCTGGCCGAGTACGAACGCTTCGTCGCCAGCGGCGAGATCAACTCCAAGGTCGACGACCAGGCCGCGATCCTCGCCGAGCTCGAGGAGACGTACGCCGGCCACGACGGCGTCACGGTCGACCACCTCGACGGGCTGACCGTCGACGCGGCCGACTGGTGGTTCAACGTGCGGGCGTCCAACACCGAGCCGCTGCTCCGGCTCAACGCCGAGGGCAAGGACGCCGAGACCATGACCGACATCCGCGACGCCGTACTCGCAGTGATCAGGAGAGACCAGTGAAACTCACCCCAGCCGAATGCTCGCTTCGCTCCGCTTTGACCGGGGACCCCAGATGAACGTCGACGAGAAGCTCATGGCCATCATCGTCTGCCCGGCCTGCCACGGCGACCTGTCGGCGGTCGGCGAGGAGCTGGTGTGCTCCGGGTGCGGCCTGGCCTACCCGGTGCGCGACGACATCCCGATCCTGCTGGTCGACGAAGCCCGTAAGCCGGCCTGAGCGGCGGCGCCCCGGATGACGCTCTGGTTCGACGAGTCCCGACTGGACAACGAGACGGTCCTGGCCGGGTACGACGGTCTGCTCCGGTCGCTGGCCGAGTCCGGCGCCCGAGTACGCCGCGAGGCCGGCGACACCGAGAGCGCGATGGCGACCGCGATCGCCCGCGCCCAGGACTCGCGCCCCCGTGCCGTCATCGCGGCCGGCCCCGACTCCCGGCTGCTGCGCGCGGTCCTCGAACCCGCCTGTCCGGTGCCCTTCGTGGCCTGGCCCGGACCCGCGCTGCCTGGGTGGGCCGGTTCCCTCGACCTGGTCGTGATGCTGGCGCCCATCGGCTCCGACGCCGCCGCGGCCTCCGCCGTCGCCGAGGCGGTACGACGTGGGTGCCAGGTCGTCGTCGCGTGCCCGGCCAACTCGATGGTCGCCGAGCACGCGGCCGGTCGCGACTCCACGATCCTGCCGGTGACCACCGGCGACCAGCTGGCCACGGCGGTCGTCGTACTCGAGTATCTCGACCGGGTCGCGCTCGGCCCGCGGACCGACTCCGACGAGGTGGCCCAGGCCCTCGACGACGTCGCGCTGGCGTGTTCGCCGCACCGCGACCTCGCCGTCAACCCGGCCAAGATGCTGGCCATCGCGCTCGCCGACGCCAACCCGATCGTGTGGGGCGGCTCGGTGCTGGCGGCCCGCGCGGCCCGGCGGGTGGCGGAGTCGCTGCGGCGCTCGGCCGGCCGCGGCGCGCTCTCCGGCGACGCCGAACACCTGCTCCCGGTGGTCGAGGCGGCCCGCCCCCGCAACGTCTTCGACGACCCCTTCGCCGAGGAGAGCCCCGACTCGCGGCCGGTGCTCGTCGTACTCGACGACGGCGCGCAGGACACCGTCATCCGTGAGCAGCGTGGCCGGCTCCAGGCCGCGGCGGCGACCCGCGGCGTACGCGTCGAGACGCTTAACGCCGACACCGGCTCCGAGGTCGCCCGCTACGCCTCGCTGCTGCTCAGCGGCACCTACGCCGCGGCGTACCTCCAGATCGGGCTGACCGAGTAGCTCTACTAGTAGGTCTACTAACCTTCGGGCCATGGCAACCGAGGGTGGTACCAAGGCCGTCGTGGCGGCACTCCTGGCGAACACCGGGATCGCGCTGACCAAGTTTCTGGCGTTCTTCCTGACCGGCTTCTCGTCGATGCTGGCCGAGGCGATCCACTCGGTCGCCGACGCCGGCAACCAGGGGCTGCTGCTCCTGGGCGGCCGGAAGAGCAGGAAGGAAGCGACCGCGGAGCACCCGTTCGGCTACGGCCGCGAGCGCTACATCTACTCGTTCATCGTCAGCATCGTGCTGTTCGCGGTCGGCGGCCTGTTCGCGCTGTACGAGGCGTGGCACAAGTACCACGAGATCCACGACGGCCACGTCGACACGGTCGACGACTGGCGCCGTTTCGTGCCGGTCGTGGTGCTGGTCGTCGCGATCGTGCTGGAGTCGCTGTCGTTCCGGACCGCGATCCTGGAGGCCCGCAAGACCAAGGGCTCGGCGAGCTTCGTCGAGTTCATACGCCGGGCGAAGCAGCCTGAGCTCCCGGTGATCCTGCTCGAGGACCTGGCCGCGCTGCTCGGTCTGGTCTTCGCGCTGGTCGGAGTCGGGCTGGCGCTGATCACCGGCAACCAGTACTTCGACGCCGCCGGCACCGCACTGATCGGCCTGCTGCTGGTGGCCGTGGCCGTCGTACTCGCCATCGAGACGAAGAGCCTGCTGCTCGGCGAGGCCGCCTCCGACGAGGCCCAGGCCCGGATCCGGGTCGCCCTCGAGGGCTCCGACGGCCTCGACCGGATCATCCACATGAAGACGCTGCACCTCGGCCCCGAGGAGCTCCTCGTCGCGGCCAAGATCGCCGTCGCCCCGACCGACAGCGCCGGCGACGTCGCGGCAGCCATCGACCGCGCCGAGGCCGCCGTACGCTCCGCCGAGCCCACCGCCCGCGTCATCTACCTAGAGCCCGACATCTACCGCCCCTAACCCCCGCCGAGGTGGCGGGTTTGGTCCCTCGAAGTGGCAAGTTTGGCCCGCCGAGGTGGCGAGTTCGGCCCCCCGAGGTGGCGAGTTCGGCCCGCCGAGGTGGCAGGAATTGCCTGCAGAGCGAGGCGCACGGCCGAGCCGACCACATCATGCCCGTGCATGGGTACGACGTGCGGCTCGGCCTGGAGGTCGTCATCAGCGTGCCCGTGCACGATTGCGGCCGCTGACCGGGGCCCCCCGCCTCTGGACCGTGACTGGACCGCCGGCCGCGACAGTCCCCCGCTGCTGGCACGATGACGGGCATGAACTGGCTGTGGGACGGGCACGTCTGGCGGGTCGTCGGGATCGCCGTACTCGCGCTGATGGTGCTGTTCGTGGTGACGGCGCTGCTGACCCGGGCGCTGGTGAGGTTCGGGCTGCGGACACCGTTCGTGATCAGACGGATCAACCGGCTGCGCGACGAGCTGATCGCCCGGCTCAAGCGCCCGGTCACGATCATGGTGCTCGACGAGGTCGCCGATGTCATCCAGACCGGTCACTACACCCGCAACATCAGCCAGGCCATCGTCGAGAACCACGACGAGCTCAAGCTGCTGGTCACCGACAAGGTCCGCCACGACCCCAACCTGCGGCTGGTCGGTCGGCTGCCCGGCTATGACCGGCTGGTCGGCGAGATCGCCGAGACCACCCTGCGGGTGCTGATCGAGATGCTCGGCGACCCCCGGATGGACGAGCTGGTCGCCGACCTCCTACGCAACAACCTCGAGCAGATCAAGCGGGCCGTGCGCGAGCAGCGGCACGAGAACGTGGGCGCGCACCGACCTCCCGACCTGCCCGTCGAGGTGGCGAAATCGGCCCCTTGAGGTGGCAGAAATTGCCCTGCGGATCGGGGCCCGGCCCGGCTATGGTCGAGAGATGACCTACCCGTCCGGCCCAACCTAACTCCTGCCGCGCAGCTTCACGCTGCACGTGCTGGCCTACTACGCGTCGCGGGACCTGATCCCGCTCTACGGCGTCTACGCCCTGCTCTTCGCCGACCACGGCGTGAGCTCCGGGCAGGTGTCGACGCTGTTCCTGATCTGGTCAATGACCTCGTTCGTCTTCGAGGTGCCCTCCGGCGCGTGGGCCGACAGCTTCGACCGGCGGCGGCTGCTGGTCCTCAGCGCGGTCGTGTACGCCGCCGGGTTCGCCAGCTGGATCGTCGTCCCGACGTACGTCGGCTTCGCCCTCGGGTTCGTCCTCTGGGGGCTGTCGAGCGCGCTGATGTCGGGCACCTTCGAGGCCCTCGTGTACGACGAGCTGGTCACTCGGGGTGCCCAGGGGGCGTACCCGAGGCTCATCGGCTGGGCGCACGCCACCGCGATGACCGCCGTACTCCTTGCCTCGGTGCTCGCCACCCTCCTGTACGCCGCCGACGGCTACCCGCTCGTCGGCTGGGTCTCGGTCGCCATCGCCGGCATCCACGGCCTGCTCGCCGCGACCCTCCCCGTGTCCGAGCGAGCCCGCCGGGCGCGGCCCGACCCGGCGGACCCGGCCTACCCGGCCCACGACACCGACCAGCCCACCCGCCACTACCTCGCGATGCTGGCGAGCGGCCTGCGGGAGGCCACCACGTCCAGAGACGTCCGGCGGGTGCTGCTCATCGCCGCGCTGCTGGTCGGCATGACGGCCTACGACGAGTACTTCCCACTGGTCGCGCGTGAGCACCACGTGCACACCGCGACGATCCCGCTGCTGGTCGCGATCACCGTGGTCGGCCAGGTCGTCGGCACCGCACTGGCCGGCCGCACGGCCGGCATGAGTGCCGCCCGGCTGGCCACCGTCGTCGCGACCGGAGCTGCCCTGATCTCCGTCGGTGCACTCGCGGGCGCCGCGCCGTACGCCGGCTTCGTGGCCATCGGGATCGGCTACGGCCTGCTCAACAACGCGATGCTGGTCGCCCAGGTCCGGGTCCAGGAGACGATCACCGGGCCCGCCCGCGCCACCGTCACCTCGGTCCACGGTCTGGCCACCGAGGTGGTCGCGCTCACCGTGTACGGCGCGTTCGCGGCCGCATCCGCGCAGGTCAGCGTGGGTGTGCTGATGGCTCTGCTCGGACTGCCGATGCTCGTGGTGGCGGGCTACGTCGCCCGGCGGCTGCCCGCGAGGCGGGTCGTCGACAATTCACCAGTTGAGACGGGCCGGGGATAATCTTGAGGCGATCTGACCGACGTACACGAGATCCTCGAGGACTACGCATGGACTTCAAGGTCGCCGACCTTTCGCTCGCCGACTTCGGCCGCACCGAGATCGACCTCGCCGAGCACGAGATGCCCGGTCTGATGGCAATGCGGGCCCGCTACGGCGAGAGCAAGCCCCTCGCGGGTGCGCGGATCGCCGGATCGCTGCACATGACGATCCAGACCGCCGTACTCATCGAGACGCTGGTCGCGCTCGGCGCCGAGGTGCGCTGGGCCTCCTGCAACATCTTCTCGACCCAGGACCACGCGGCCGCCGCGGTCGCGGTCGGGCCGACCGGCACCGCCGAGGCCCCCGCCGGCGTCCCCGTCTTCGCCTGGAAGGGCGAGACGCTGGAGGAGTACTGGTGGTGCACCCAGCAGATCCTGATGTGGCCGGACGGCAAGTTCGCCAACATGATCCTGGACGACGGCGGCGACGCGACCATGCTTCTCCACCTCGGCGTCGAGGCGGAGAAGAAGGGCGCGGCTCCCGACCCGGCCAGCGCCACCAGCACCGAGCAGAAGATCGTCTTCGAGGTCCTGCAGGCCAGCCTCAAGGAGTCCGGTGACCGCTGGACCCAGATCGCCGGCGAGATCAAGGGCGTCACCGAGGAGACCACGACCGGCGTACACCGGCTCTACGACATGATGAAGGAAGGCTCGCTGCTCTTCCCGGCCATCAACGACAACGACTCGGTCACCAAGTCGAAGTTCGACAACAAGTACGGCTGCCGCCACTCGCTCGTCGACGGCATCAACCGCGCCACCGACACGATGCTCGGCGGCAAGGTCGCCGTGATCTGCGGGTTCGGCGACGTGGGCAAGGGCTGCGCTGAGTCCCTGCGCGGCCAGGGCGCCCGCGTGGTAGTCACGGAGATCGACCCGATCTGCGCCCTCCAGGCCTCGATGCAGGGCTACGAGGTGAAGACGCTCGAGGACGTTGTGGAAACCGCCGAC
>DASXRJ010000228.1:0-7192 GCA_036506675.1 Nocardioides sp.
CACCTGGCCCCGTAGCGCAGTTGGTTAGCGCGCCGCCCTGTCACGGCGGAGGCCGCGGGTTCGAGTCCCGTCGGGGTCGCCGAAGAAACGCTCCGGACCGAGTCGGTCCGGAGCGTTTCGGCATTTCCACGGAGGCACCGCCGACCGGCCGGGTGCGAGGATGTCGATGTGCCGATCGACATGAGCGACGAGCGGTTCGACGCGCTGGTCGACGAGGCTCTGGACGCCGTACCCGACGAGCTGGCGAGCCTGGTCCGCAACGTCGTCGTACTCGTGGAGGACGAGCCGCCGGCCGACGAACCCGACCTCCTCGGCCTGTACGACGGTGTGGCGCTGACCGAGCGCGAGAGCAACTTCGCGATGGAGCTGCCGGACCGGATCCTGATCTTCCGCAGCACCCTGCTCGACCTGTGCGAGACCGAGGCGGAGCTGGTCGAGGAGGTGCGGATCACCGTCGTACACGAGATCGCGCATCACTTCGGCATCGACGACGACCGGCTGCACGAGCTCGGCTACGGGTGAGAGCCGCTCAGGAGTAAGCCTTCGAGGACGCTCCGTGCGCGGCGAGCGCCTCCGGGTAGGGCAGCGGCGGGTGACCGCGACCCTGGCGCACGAACTCGCCCAGGTACCAGCGCGTGAAGATCCGCTGTTCCGGCGTGGCCGCCAACGAGAGCAGCCGCTCGGCCCGGCAGAACGCGTCCGCCAGCTCGAGTACGTCGATCATGTGCGCCACCGTCGGGATCGACGACCGGTCGATCACCACGTCGACGTCGACCCGCTGGGCACCGGACGAGACGGCGCGGTCGATCGCCTGGGTGCTCGCGCTGAGGCGGAAGTCGCGTTCGAAGAGCCGGAACAGCTCGGAAAGGTGGCCGGCGACCGGATAGGTCTCCTCGCTGGCCAGCGCCAGCAGCCGAAGCTCGCGGCGCAGCTCCTGGTAGTGGTTGCGGAAGTCCTGGTGCGCCGACGCCGGCAGCCCGAGCAGGCGCACGCCGACGGGGTCCTCCAGGGCCGGCTCCGGCCGGGCCGGGACCTCGTCGTGCTCGATCTGCGGCGAGCCGAGGTCGGCGTCCGCCTGCGGCTCGGGCGCGGGCACGAACCACACCACCTTGCCGTGCTCGTGGATCCGCGCTCCCCAGACGATCGAACACATCGCCACGATGCCCAGCCCCCGCCCGACGGTCGAGAGCAGCTCGTCGTCGTCGGTCATCCGCTCGTTGGGGGACGGCGGCTTCGCGGAGCCGTCGGAGACCTCGATCCGGGGGTGGGTGCGGGTGCCGGCGAACCGCAGGATCAGGGGCGGCTCGGCGTGCAGGAGGGCGTTGGTGACCAGCTCGGCGACGGCCTGCTCGGCGCAGTCGACCAGCTCGGGGCGACCGATGCCCCGGCACGCTTCGACCACCCAGCGCCGCGCATCCTGAACGGAACGCGCACTCGCGCTGAGCGTCAAGGACGCGGGTGTCAGCGTCAAGCGATACCTCAGTCGGTCAGATGCCAATCAAGGCTCGACTACCCAGCCCCCACCGAGCACAAACCCCATTGACAGAAAATGCCACAAAAAGTTCGCGATGTCGCTGCAACATCCGCCCACCCTAGGGCGTGAGTTGTGCATGGATGTCATGGTGCGGCACCTGGAGTTCGACGAGTGGATGGCGGCCAGGCTGCCCGGACTGCTCCGGTTCGCCTACCTGGTCACCGGCACGCAGCACGCCGCCGAGGAGGCGGTCCAGGCCGCGCTCGCCAAGGTCTATGAGCGCTGGGCGACCGTCAGCAGCATCGACGACGTCGAGCGCTACGTCAGACGAGCCGTGGTCAACGCCCACATCTCCGACTGGCGCCGGCACGGTCGGCGGCTCACTCCGGTGGCCGAGGTGCGCGGTGACGGTCACCCGGACCCCGCCGACCGGGTCAGCCGCGCCGACCTGGTCTGGCGGGTCTGCGAGGGGCTGCCGGCTCGCCAGCGGGCGGCCGTCGTACTCCGGTTCTACGAGGACCTCGACTATCCCGAGATCGCGCGTGTCCTCGACTGTTCCGAGGCGACCGTGCGCAGCCATGTCCATCGCGGTCTCGCAGGTCTGCGGGCCGAGCTCGAACGACAGGAGGACCCGCGATGAGCGAGAAGTACGACGAGCGCGAGCTCGAGCAGATCATGCGCGCCGGCCTGGCCGAGCGGGCGACCGGAGCCCCGGACCGGCTGACGGAGCCGTTCGTGGGCCGCCACCGCCACCGCCGGGCGTGGCTTGGAGCGATTGCCGCGGCGGCCGTCGTGGTGGGCGGCGTGGGGGTCGGGTTGGCCGTGGGTCAGTCCGACGATGGCCGCGGCCCCGACCGCAGCCCCACGAGTGCCGGCGACCCGGCCGGCGTACCGGAGGACTGGCGGGCGGAGTCCTACGGCGGGATCCAGGTGTGGGTGCCGCCGGCGTGGGGGACGGGCGCGGCGCCGTTCGAGGAGACCTGGGACGGTGCCGGTGAGCTGCTCCACTGTCGCGACGGAGTGCCCTCCGGGCCGTACGTCGGCCGTCCGGTCATGGAGAGCGACGCGTGCGCGGTCTTCGACTCGGACCGGCAGCCGACGCCGTCGGCGGACTTCGCCTGGATCGGCTCGGTCGTCGAGCCGGGCACGATCGACCTGGGTGGTGGGTACGTCGAGGAGACGGTCGCCGTCGGGGGAGTCAACGTGACGGTGGCCAGCACCGACGCCGACCTGCGGGCCCAGATCCTCGGCTCGGCGGAGGCGGTCGCCGTCGACGCCAACGGCTGCCGGACCGGCATCTCCACGCCGCTGCGGCCCGAGGGCCCGGCCGAGATCGAGGCGACCAGCCTGTCGGTGTGCCTCTACGAGACCGATCTCGACGGCAACACGGTCCTGGTGTGGTCGGACCGGCGCGGCGCGGCCGACGCGACGGCGTACACGGAGGCGACGTACGAGACGAGCCAGCTGTACGACGCGGGGCCGTGCGAGCGCCGTTCACCGGAAGGGCAGTGGCTGGAGATCGGCGCCAACGGGCCCGACGCGACCCGCTGGGACGTGGTCACCTTCGACTGCATGTGGGGCGAGACGCCGGACTCCCAGTACCCGCTCAACAAACAGACCGTCGACCCGTGGGCCTCACCGGCGGTCAAGATGTACGTCGTCGGCCCGAGCGACCTGCATGCGGGGCTGAACGGCTATTTCAGGGGCATCCTCGGCTGATGCTGATGTGACCAACAACAAGCGGCCCTGGTTTGGAGGTAGGTGGGGGCGGTTCGAGACAATGGAGGTGTCCCACTCGCCCTAGGAAGGCCGCTTTCCATGACTGTCACCCAGACGTCCTCGGACCGGCACCAGGTCGTCATCATCGGCTCCGGCTTCGGTGGCCTGTTCGGGACCAAGGCGTTCAAGCGAGCCGATGTCGACGTGACCATGGTCGCGAAGACCACCCACCACCTGTTCCAGCCCCTGCTCTACCAGGTGGCGACCGGGATCCTCTCCGAGGGCGAGATCGCGCCGCCCACCCGCGAGGTGCTGAGCCGGCAGAAGAACGCCAAGGTGCTGCTCGGCGAGGTGACCGGGATCGACCTCGAGGCCAAGACGATCACCCACCACGTGCTCGGTCGGGAGAGCGTCACGGCGTACGACTCGCTGATCGTGGCTGCCGGGGCCGCGCAGTCCTACTTCGGCAACGACCAGTTCGCCGAGTTCGCGCCGGGGATGAAGAGCATCGACGACGCGCTCGAGCTGCGCGGCCGGATCTTCGGCGCCTTCGAGATTGCCGAGAACGGCGCGGCTCGCGGCGACAACGTCGACCACCTGCTGACGTTCGTGGTCGTCGGCGCCGGCCCGACCGGCGTGGAGATGGCCGGCCAGATCGCCGAGCTGGCCCACCGCACGCTCAAGCGCGACTTCCACTACATCAACACCCGGCAGGCCCGGATCGTGCTGGTCGACGCGGCCGGCCAGGTGTTGCCGCCGTTCGGCGCCCGGCTCGGCACCAAGGCCAAGCGCGAGCTCGAGAAGCTCGGCGTCGAGGTGGTCCTGGGCGCCATGGTGACCGACCTCGACGAGCGCGGGCTGGAGCTGAAGTACAAGGACGGTCGGGTCGAGCGGATCTCCACGGTCACCAAGATCTGGGCGGCCGGCGTACAGGCGTCGGAGCTCGGCCGCACGCTCTCGGAGCAGACCGGTGCGCCGCTGGACCGGGCCGGTCGGATCGCGGTCAACCCCGACCTGACGCTGCCCGGCCACCCCGAGGTGTTCGTGGTCGGCGACATGATCGCGCTCGACAACCTGCCGGGCGTCGCGCAGGTCGCCATCCAGGGCGCCAAGTACGCCGCCAAGGAGATCAACGGCCGGCTCAAGGGCAAGGCGCCGCAGAAGCCGTTCCACTACTACGACAAGGGCTCGATGGCGATCATCAGCCGGTTCCGGGCGGTCGCGATGGTCGGCAGGCTGCGGCTGGCCGGCGTGATCGCGTGGCTGATGTGGCTGGGCGTGCACCTCGTCTACATCACCGGCTTCAAGAACCGGGTCACGGCGCTGCTGCACTGGGCGATCTCGTTCGTCGGCCGCGGGCGCTCCGAGCGCACGGTCACCGAGCAGCAGATCTTCGCCCGGGTGGCGCTGGCGCGGCTGCGCGGTGGCGCCACCGACCTGGTCTCCCAGCCCGGCGTGTACGACGCCGAGGTGGAGTCCACCAGGCGGGCCGAGCTGGAGGCCCAGGCGGCCGAGGAGGCTCGGCTCACCGACGCAGGAGAGCGAGGAGTCGCGGCGAGCAGCCGGCGTACCGCCTGAGCGGGCCGCGGACGCCAGATCAGGCGGCCACGACCGGTCACCGCTCCTCGACCGCTGACGCATGACGGTCACCAATGCGGCCGTTCGGTTCAATCAGCTTGAACCGAACGGCCGCAATGTCACGTCCCATAATGCGGCTGCCCCGCCCGCCTCGCCCCTCGACTCCACCCTCCGACCTTGCTCATCAACTGACCCGGGGTACGGCGTGAGTGCGACGTCGTGTGTGATTCAGTCATGGGCGGTGCGCACTCACGTCGTCGGGCCGAGCCCGACGAACAGACTCCGGGACCGGGCTTCGGGCACGGTCACAGTCATTCGCACGATGCGGTCGAGCTCGAGGTGTCGCCGGGACCACGGCTGGCCCTGGTCGCCGGCCTGCTGCTCGCGGCGATCGCGACCGTCGTCGGCCTGCTGATGCTCTGGCCGCACGCCTCGGATGCCCCGCCCGCCGTCCCGTTCCTCAAAGCGGGCGCCACCCAGTACGACGCCGAGGTGGTGTCGGTCAACGACCCCTGCCCGTCTCGCTCGGATGACCAGTCGGTCGAGCAGCCGCGGATGCCGCCGCACTGCAACGAGCTGACTTTCACCGTGCTCGCCGGACCCGACGCGGGCAAGCAGCTGACGATCCAGGCACCGCCGCTGGTCTCCAGGGCCGGGTTGGTGGCCGGTGACGCGGTGACCGTCGTACGACAGCCGCCGGAGGGTGGCGCGCCCGCGTCGTACGCGTTCTTCAGGATCGACCGCAACCTGCCGATCGGGCTGATGGCCGGGGCCCTGGTGCTGGTCGTCGCCCTCGTGGCTCGGCTGCGCGGACTGCTCGCCCTGGTCGGGCTGGTGATCGCGGGCCTGGTGATTGGGAAGTTCATGCTGCCTGCGCTGCTCGCGGGGGAGTCCGGCGTGGGGGTGGCGCTGGCCGGCTCGGCGGCGATCATGTTCGTGGTGCTCTACCTGACCCACGGGGTCTCGTTGCGCACCAGCGCCGCGCTGGCCGGAACGCTGGTCGGCATCGCCATCACCGCCGGTCTGGGGACCTGGGCGGTCTCGAGTGCACGTCTGTCGGGGGTCGCCGACGACTACGGCTCGCAGCTGCTGACGTTCGACGACTCGCTGAACTTCCGCGGCTTGCTCACGTGCGCCGTGATCGTGGCCGGACTCGGCGTACTCAACGACGTGACGATCACCCAGGCCTCCGCGGTGTGGGAGCTGCGCGCGGCCTCGCCGACGATGTCCCCGGCCGCCCTCTTCGCCGCCGGCATGCGGATCGGCCGCGACCACATCGCCTCGACCATCTACACGATCGTGTTCGCGTACGCCGGCACCGCGATGGCCCTGCTCCTGCTGCTCAGCCTCTACCACCGCCCCCTGCTGGAGCTGATAGGGGACGAAGGAATCGCCGAGGAGGTCGTTCGGACCCTCTCCAGCGCGATCGGGCTCGTCCTTGCGGTGCCCGTGACCACCGCGATTGCGGTCCTCGCCACCGCCCGAACGGAATAGCCCAAATGCCTGATCGGCCGATGGTGGCCAACCCGCTTTCTGGGAGATAGTCGTCGTACGGCGCAATCGGGGGGACGCGGGCAGCGACATCGGCGCCGCGCCGGTTCTGCGGCGGCGCCTTGTTTGGGGGCAGGGCGTCGTCGCACATCCGTGGTCCGAGCGATCGGACATGGCACCTCTGGTGTCTTGAAGGCCGCTGGCCGGGTGGTTGGGATTGCCACCCGGCGTGCGGCACGCTCGGACGTCTTTGGCTGGTACGCCGCCTGGCGACCGACCCCCATCGTGCAGGTCCTTCGCCGGCGCCAGGTGGCTGTTGCGCTTTGACGGAGTGTTCGCGACGTGGAGCGGGCGATGGCGTCTCTGGCGCCGCCACACCCACGAAGTGGAGCCCTGGGCCCGAAGACTCGTCATCACCTTTGCCCAGCTTTCGGGCGACGGAGCGGCATCGCAACAGACACTGAGCGGCTCGAGATGCACCCATGTCGGGAGCGCGCCCTGAGCGCCGCGTCCTGACCGCCGCGCCTGACCGCCGCGTCCTGCCGTCGCGTCCTGGCCGTCGCGCCCTGACCGTCGCGTCCTGACCGCAGCGTCCTGGCCGAGGAAGACGGCGAACTCCACGACACGATTCGCTGCAGTTCGCGATCCACCGGCTGCCTTCCCCGCCTGGGAGCCGCCGACAGCTCGGCGAACTGCAGTGAATCGTGCAGGTGACATGCTGTGAATCGACGCCATCGGGCCCGGCGCGGGCCATCGCAGGCGCGTCGGAGCACTTGCGAAGAGCGGCGTCACAATGCGACGGCATACTCGTGGATGCGGCGGGCCGGAGCTCTGGAGGCCCGACCAGTCGGCCCGACGGCGGAGGAACGCCGGCGCCGGGCGCCGGACATGAGCCACCCAACCCGGAGCAGGGAGTCAGTGGCACTCGGT
>DASXRJ010000229.1:0-3117 GCA_036506675.1 Nocardioides sp.
CGGCGTACGACGCCTTGCTGCCGCCCGAGCACCAACCGGACACGGGCGGCCGCCGGCTCGGGGGCCCACCGCTCGTCGGCCGGTCCGCCGAGAGGGCACGGCTCACAGCCCTGTGGCGGGAGGCACAGGCCGGCATTGGTCCTCGTCTCGTGCTGGTGCGTGGGGAGGCCGGCGTCGGCAAATCGCGGCTGGTCGAGGAGCTCGAGGCCTGGTGTGCCCATCGCGGCATGGTGACCGCGCACGCGAGGTCCTACGCCGCGGAGGGTTCCCTTGCCTTCGGGCCTGTCGTGACCTGGCTGCGGTCGGCCGTCATTCGGCCGCGGCTGGCCGGCGCGGACCTCGAGGACCTGTCCGAGCTCGGGCGGCTCATGCCGGAGCTGGCGAGCGGCCAACCGGCCCTGAGCCGGCCTGCGTTGCCCGACACCGACCACCGGCAGCTGTTCGACGCGGTCGCCCGCGTGCTGCTGGGGCCGGGAATCCCGCTGATGCTGGTGCTCGACGACATCCAGTGGGCCGACCGAGAGACGCTGCGGCTGGTGCACTTCCTCATCCGGCAGGACCCGCCGGCACCGCTGCTCGTGGTGGCGGCTGTCCGCAGCGAGGACGCGGACGACGCGCAGTTCTCCGGCCTGACCACGGGGCTGCGTGCCCTGGGCCGCACGGTCGAGATCGACCTCGGCCGGCTCAGCCGCGAGGAGACCGCACTTCTCGCCGAGCGACTGTCCGGACGCCGGCTGACCGAGAGCGAGGTGGACGCGCTCCAGTCGCAGACCGAAGGCAACCCGCTCTTCGTCGTGGAGGCGATGCGAGCCGGCTGGCGCCCGGGGGCCACCTGGCTGACCCCGAAGGTGCAGGCGGCCGTCGAGTCCCGGCTGAGCCAGCTCTCGGGACCGACCCGCGACCTCGTCGGTGTCGCCGCGACCATCGGCAGGGAGTTCACGTGGCCGGTGCTGGCCGCGGCCAGCCGGGCCGACGAGGACGTGCTCGTGATCAGCCTGGACGAGCTGTGGCAGCGACGCATCATCGTCGACCATGGCGCGGATGCGTACGACTTCAGCCACGACAAGATCCGTGAGGTCGCCTACCTCGGGCTCCGACCGGCCCAGCGTCGGCACCACCATCTCCGTGTCGCGCAGGCACTCGCGCAGGTCCACCAGGACGACCCCGGCCGGGTGAGCGGTCAGCTCGCGGTGCACTGCGAGAGCGCCGGGGACATACGAGCGGCCATCACGTGGTATGCCCGGGCGGCAGAGGTCGCCCAGCAGGTCAACGCACACGAGGAGGCGGTGCGGTTGCTGGACCGCGCTCTCGCTCTCCTGCCGCGGCTGCAGGGCGATGAGGAGCGCGGTGCCCGCGAGCTCGAGGTCAGCACAGCACTACTGGCACCCCTCGCGATCGTCGAGGGCTATTGCTCGCGTCGCCTGCTCGCGACCCAGGAAGCGGTGTTCGCGCTGTCGCGACGGCTCGGCGTCGATCCCGCTCCCGAGCTCCTCCGCTCGGCCGCGTTGGCCCGGCTGTCCACGAACGACCTCGCCACGGCACAGCAGCACGGAGACCAGCTGCTCACCACCGGTGTTCGCCTCCACGACGGCGTGCTGATCGCGGAGGGACACTACGTCCTGGGCATCTGCGGCTTCTGGCAGGCCGACTTCGAGGCGGCCCGGACGCACTTCGAGGCCGCCGTCGAGCACTACCGCCCGGAGCACCGGGACGTCCACCTGGTGCGGTACGGGACCGACCCCAAGGTGGTGTGCCTGAGCCGCTTGGCCAACACGCTGTGGTTCCTCGGTCAGCCGGAGGAGGCGGTCCGCGCGAGAGACGCGGCCCTGGCGTACGCCGAGGAGATCGACCACCCGGGCAGCGTGGGGACGGCGCTCGTCTTCGCCGCCGCCCTTGCGCTCGACATGGGCGATCTCTCCCGCTTCCGGAGCTACGCCGCCGCGCTGGACGCCGACGCCCGTCGCCAGCCGAAGGTCAACCGCCTCGCGGCAGAGCTGTTCGCAGGTCTCCTCGACGTGCTCGACGGACGTGCCCAGCCGGGCTGGGCTCGCATCGACCGGCTCCAACGGGAGACAGACTCCGGCGCGTTCGCACCCGGCTCCCGGGCACTGGTCGCGCGGGTCGTGCTCGAGGCCGCCAGGGCGACCGGCGACACGTCACGGGTCATCGAGGCTGCTGACCGGCTGCTGACCGTGGGCGGCGGCGAGGTGTGGGCCGAAACGGCACGGCGGGTGCGTGACGGGTCGCCGGCCCGGGGCGGTTGAGGAACGGTTGTCGGAACGCCTGTGGAACGCCACGCCGCGCAGACTCCTGACTGGACGTCCCCGGTGGAGAGGAGAACGCCATGGAGCTGGACACACGAGCACTGGCCGACCTGAGGCCACGCTTCCGCGGAGCGCTGCTGCGGCCCGGTGAGGAGGGGTACGACGAAGCGCGGCGAGTCTGGAACGGCGCCATCGACCGACGCCCGGCACTGGTGGCCCGCTGTGCCGGCAGCGACGACGTCGTGGAGGCAGTGCGCTTTGCCCGCGAGCGGGACCTGCTGGTGTCGGTCCGCGGCGGCGGGCACTCGGTAGCGGGCGATTCCGTCTGCGACGACGGCCTGATGATCGACCTGTCGCTGATGAAGTCGGTCGCCGTCGACCCGGAGGCGCGCACTGCCCGCGGTGCCGGCGGTCTGCTGTGGTCGGACCTCGACAGGGCGACGCAACGCGTGGGCCTGGCCACGACCGGAGGGATCATCAGCCACACCGGCATCGCCGGGCTCACCCTCGGCGGTGGCCTGGGTCACCTGATGCGCAAGCACGGCCTGACCGTCGACAACCTGCTCTCGGTCGACCTGGTCACCGCCGACGCCCAGCGCCGGCATGTCGACGCGGAGACCGAACCGGAGCTGTTCTGGGGCCTGCGAGGAGGCGGTGGGAACTTCGGGATCGCGACCGCGCTGGAGTACCGCCTGCACCCGGTCGGCCCGCTCGTGCTGGCCGGCCCGATGTTCTGGCCGCAGGACGAGGCGCCGCTGGTGCTCCGGTTCCTGCGGGAGTACGCCGCGGAGGCGCCGGACGAGCTGGGCATCACCGTGGTCCTGAGAAAGGCGCCACCGATGCCGTTCCTGCC
>DASXRJ010000230.1:0-7701 GCA_036506675.1 Nocardioides sp.
GAGAGTTGATCGCCATAGCTCGGCCACCTGAGCCAGAGCGCCGACAGCGACCGCGGCCCGAGGCATCTGAGACTCTCGCGGTTGCCGTTCCAGAGTGCCTACCTTCCATCGACCACCCATCGAGACTGGCCGTGGAGCCGATCGCGAACGCGCTCCTCGAACAGGCCGGGGTCGACGTGGACCCAGCTCTGTCCCCACCACAGCTCGTCGAGCTCGACATGTTCGAGACCAAGGACGGCTGCGAGGTGCATCGCGAGGGTGCTCTTCCCGGCTCCGGGGCCACCGACCACGACAACACGGTCCACGCACGCCACGGTAGATGGGGTGGCGTCCCCGCTCGCGTTGCAAGTGCTGGCGCCACACCATGATTCGTTGGACGCACAGACTTGAGATCCAGGTACGGCTGGCGTTGGATGAAGAGAATTGGCATGACATTCTGCCGACAAGGTGGTCTCGGAAAACACCCTGCCGGCCGCGACGCAGGACCTGGTCGAGCTCCGCGCCGGTCAGATCAATGGCTGCGGTTTCTCCACCGACATGCACACCAAGGACTCGCGGACGCCGGCGGGTCCTCGACGCGGCTCAACCTGGTCCCGGCCCGCGCGTGGTGTCCCACGGGGTCGTCGAGTGCGCCGAGCGACAGGTCGCAAACGGTCCCCGCCGACCATGTCCAGGAGGACTACGCTGACTTCTGGGTGTCACGCTTTTGCCTGACCTGGGAGGACGCACCGTCGTGATGGCACAATCCCTCCGGGAGGACATGCGATCGGCGACAGGGAACTGGGGATGGTTCCTCGCCGCGGGCATCGCCTGGCTCCTCTTCGCGTTCATTCTGCTCTCGTTCAACTACAGAACCGTGTGGGCCATCGCCCTGTTCTTCGGCATCGCGTTCATCATGGGCGGGCTCATGGAGTTCGCCGTCGCGGCAGCGGCCCCGGGTTGGAAGTGGCTGTACGTCCTGATCGGCATCGTGTCGATCGTCGCCGGGATCATCGCCCTCGCCTGGCCGGGCCAGACGTTCCTGGTGCTGAGCGCCATCGCCGGGTGGTTGCTGCTCTTCTACGGCATCATCGACATCGTCTGGGCGTTCAGCACGAGACACCTCGAAGGTCTCTGGTGGATGCAGCTCATCTCCGGGATCATCATGGTTCTTCTCGGCTTCTGGGCGATCAGTCCGGACACTGCGACCGTGTCGACCTATCGGGGCGCCGTGCTGCTGGTCGTATGGATCGGCGTGGCGGCACTGTTCCGTGGCGTCTCCGACATCATCGTCGGCTTCCGGCTGCGCTCCGCCCACCAGGACCTCGAGGCTCGCACCGCCAGCTGACAGCCAGCACATCAAGCGGTGTCGAGGACTCGGGCGACGTGCGCCGGATGCTTCGGATCGGCGCCGGCCGGGGTTCCCAAGCTGCGAACGACGGGCCGCGGCTTCCCCTGGCACAGCTCGTTGTCCGCCGGGACCACACAGGCACTACCACGAGACGGCGTAGAGATCGGCCAGGACCTCGGCCAGGTCTTCGACGTCGCGCTCGGGGTCCCGTAGCCTCAGCAGCCTCGGAAGGCGCTCGACTTCGGAGCGCCGGCCGGTTCGGTCGAGGAGTTGCCCCAGGGACTCGAACTCGACGTCCACGCGGGTGACGCCATCGTGGATCGAGCCGTCGATCGTGATGTCGACGCAGTAGGCGTCAGCCCAGTGCGATCCGTTGTCGGTCAGGTGTGGGTAGCGGCCGACGTAGTCGCTCCCGCCTGCACAGAAGATCACCGAGCAAGACGGATCCTCCGTAACCCCCCGTTCCTCAGCCCACTGACCCTTGGCGAAGCCTGCCTGGACCAGCACCGGCTCGATGTAGGTCTGGATCAAAGCCTCGAACCGGCTAGCGGACACGCGCCCAGTCTCGACGGCGGCCGCCTTGACCGCCATCCGACACCGGACGGCGCCGGACTGCATGGACGAGCCTACGGATCAGGAGCGCCCGCCCGGAGTACACACGGGCCACAACGTCGGGCCGCCACCGGTCACCGGCCTGCACCACGCCCGAAACGCGCTCGACGCCATCGACGCCCTCTGACGAACGCGTCCCAGCCGTCGTGTCATGCAGACAAGATCGTTGCCTCGGCCAGCGCAAGCGTTGCCAGCACCTGAGCTTCGGGTGTCATCTGGGAGGCCTTGTCATAGGCCCGTTGCATGAGCAGCTCATAACGCTGCGTGCTCGCACCCCTGGACATGATCGCCTTCAGCATCGCCTTATCGTCGGACATGCCGCACCTCTCCGTGTCCGCAGCTTGGTTCTGCGCATCCTTGCTCCATCGGTCTCACTGATCGACCTTTGAAATTGTTTCTCCGGTCGCGGCTGCTCTCAAGGTCAGTCCGGGGGCCGGCTGCGACCAGGGCGGGTGCCGCTTCGAGCCACCGGTCCGGGCCACCCCCTCGATGGGCCTGCACTGGTGTCGTGCGTAGAGTCACGCGATGCGAGAGTTCATCGCGACGGATGAGCTGAAGGGCGCACGGATTCGCGACTGCGACCTCTCAGGAGCGCAGATCCGCGGCGTCAACTTCTCGAACGTGTCGATCACCGACTCGTGGCTCTTCGACACCGACATCTCAGGGGTGATCGGCGGACTCAGGATCAACGGCGTCGAGGTCGAGCCCTTGATCGAGGCGGAGCTCGACCGGCGACATCCCGAGCGGACGAAGCTGCGCCCCACGGACGTCGACGGACTACGCACCGCGTTCGATGTCGTCGAGGAGATGTGGGCGAGAACGATCGAGCGCGCAAGGCCGCTCCCGCAGCACAAGCTCCATGAACGAGTCGCCGGCGAGTACTCGTTCGTGGAGACGCTGCGCCATCTGTTGTTCGCGACGGACGCGTGGCTGACGCGGATGGTTCTCCGGGTGCCGAACGCGTACTACGAGTGGGCGGTGCCGCCCGACCTGCCGCCCGACGCGCCCCCGGATACGGGTCCTGGACTCGACGCCGTCCTGGACGTGCGAGCGGAGCGGATCGCGCGTGTGCGCGACTACCTCGCGAGCGCGACGGACGCGGACCTGTCCCTGATTGTCTCGGCGCCCGATCCGTCGGGCCACCCGCAGGGCAGCCATCGCGTCATCGACTGCTTCCGCGTCGTCCTGCGTGAGGAGTGGTGGCACCATCGATATGCGGTCCGCGACCTGGCCGTGCTCGAACGAAGCTGAGTCGGGGTCGACCGGGTCCAGGAGCTGTGGTTGCAGGTCGGCGATCGACCGATCCCGCATCTAGCCTCGCCTGCGATGGATGTCGAGCTGTTCCCTCCGGGCTTCTTCGACCGCGCCGACCGCGGACCTGACGCCCGCTTCTACTCGGTGCCCCGGTTCGTGACGCACATCGACGAGGACGCCATCGCCGCGGTCGGCGCCCTCTACGAGGAGCTGGGAGTCCACGGCGACGTCCTCGATCTCATGGGGTCCTGGGTGTCGCACTTCCGGGTGGCTCCGGCCCACCTCACGGTGCTGGGGATGAACGAGGAGGAGCTGGCCGCCAACCCGAGCGCCACGGCCACGATCGTGCACGACCTCAACGCGAACCCGGCTCTGCCCTTCGCGGACGAGGCTTTCGACGCGGTCGTGTGCTGCGTGTCGGTCGACTATCTCCTGCGCCCTGTCGAGGTGTTCAGCGACGTACAGCGGGTCCTCCGGCCCGGAGGGCCGTTCGTCTGCACGTTCTCGAACCGGGTGTTCCCGACCAAGGCGATCCGCGGCTGGTTGGCCGCCTCCGACGAAGGACGCGCCCGGATCGTCGCCACGTACTTCCGGGCGTCAGGGGGCTGGCCCGAGCCCGTGGTCGAGCGGCGCACGCGGATCGGTCATCGGGGCGACCCCCTCTTCGCCGTCTGGGCCCACCGCGCTGGCGCCTCGGTGGCTCTGCCACCGACGCCTTCACGTTGAACGCGGGTGCTCCGTACCGCCGGTCCGGTCCGCCGGCGCGTTGCCATCGACCGCACCCGGGTCGGCGGGGCGGTCCGAGGACGGATCGGTGCCGGGCAGTCCATCGGGCGCGTGCGGTGCGGCGGGCGTCTCGTTCGCCTGGGTCAGCCCGGTCTCACCGGCCTGGCCCGGGGAGTCGTCGGCGACGTCGGAGCCCGGGCGGTGGGTGGCACCCGGCGCGTCGTCGGCGATGTCGTGCCCGTCGACCCCCGTCACGCCGTCGGACTCACCGGTGGCGTCCTTCGACACCCGTCGACCGAAGGTGGTCGTCTCGCCGTCCGGTGGGCCGAAGTCGATGGGCGAGATGACCTCGATGGCGCCGCGCACGGCGTCGTTGGCCGCTGTGGGCAACACGCCGGCGGCACCGGCGCCGGCGACGCTGGCCGCGGCCAGCGATGTCCCGAGCCCGAGCTTCGCGACCAGTCCGAGGCCGGCGACCTTGCCCGCCATCCACGGGATCTTCCCTCCGTGGATGCCGTCGACCGTGCCCTGCCCGGCGGGCGTGCCGCCCTCGAACAGGGCGGCCAGATCGTGTGATGCGGCAGGCACCGGTTCGTCGGCCAGCGCACGGAGACGGCGCGCGAACGTCGCCAGCGGTGCGTGCACGCCGTGCACGGCATCGCCCCGCATGATCGCCTCGATGACGTCGTCGGGGATCTCACGAGTTGCCCTCATTCCATCGTGGTCATCGCCGGACAGGCGCACACCGATACCGCCTCGCGCAGCACGGTCGGTCGGATCACTAACCTGTCATCCGTCCCGAGCCCGACGACGGAGAGCGAGGGGATGAGCGACGCGTACCGATCGTGGTGGCTTGGCACCGACCGGGTGTGGCGACGGGGCACGCCCCCGCCCGGCTGGCGGCAGGAGCACGACGGTCGCTGGCAGCCACCCGAGCGGCCGGCGGAGGTCGCGACCCAAGAGCTCCCGGTACAGGACGATGTCCCTGGCGGCGACCCGCCGGCATGGCCGAACGAACCGTCAGCGGGCGGGCCCGCTCGGCGTGGACGCCACATGGCGGCGCCCGGCGCCCCGGCGGCACCGCGCCCCGGACACGAGCACCGCCGGCGCGGCCGAGCGCGGTTCTGGTTGCTCGCGGGACCGGGGCTGTTCGCGGCGCTCGGGCTCACTGCAGGGGCGCTGGCCGCGACCGGTCACCTCTCCGCCGACGACGTCGGACCGGAGGCCGACCCGAGAGCGCAGGCACCGCCGCCGACCACACCGCCCGTCTCCGACGGCGCGGGCGGGGCTGCTCAGGCCCGCGGGGCGCCCGGCGATCCGGTCGCTCCGACCACGACCACGGGCGGGACGTCGACGACGGTCACGCGGTCCGGCGCCCCGCCGGTGGCGACCACCGAGCCGGCTCCGTCGCCGTCCCCGTCCGTCGTGCCGCCCCTCGATCCCTTCGCCGCCTGCTCGCCCGGCCAGCGCCAGCTCATAGCACGTGGCGACCACCCGTGGTCGTGGTACGTCGAGCGCTTCGACCCGGACGGCGACGGGATCTTCTGCACCTGACCCACCGCCGCCGCCTGGGCGTTGCGCGCGCAAAGGCCGGTGGGCCGCGGACCGTCAGGTGGCACACTCGCGCGGGTGGTGGGCGCCAGGCGTGCGGGCGCGTTCCTCGACCGGCTCGGACCGGCGGATCGTGCGGCTCTGCTCGACGCCGGCCGCCCGCGTCGCTACCGGGCGGGCGAGACCATCTTCCTCACGGGCGAGCGGGGCGGCCACGTCGTGCTGATCACCGGGGGCCGGGCCAAGGTCACCGTGGCGTCGCGCCACGGGACGGAGACCGTGCTCAGCCTGCCGGGGCGGGGTGACGTGATCGGCGAGCTGGCCGCGATCGACGACGACGACACGGCGCCCCGGGGGGCCACCGTCGTCGCCCTCGAGGCCGTGGACACCCGGGTGGTGCGGTCCGCCGACTTCCGGGCGATCGTGGCCCGCCGCCCTTCGATGGCCCTGGAGCTGCTGCGCATGGTCGCCGAGCGGCTGCGGGCCTCGGACCGCCGGCTCGTCGAGTTCGGGACCAGCGACACCACCCGTCGCCTGGCCCGGCTGCTGGCCGAGATGGCCGAGGCCGACGCCACACCGACCGACGGCGGCCTGCTCCTGGCCAACAACCTGACGCAGGACGACCTGGCCGGGCTCGTCGGGGCATCCCGTGAGTCGGTGGCGCGGGCCCTGGCGGCCCTGCGGGCGCGTGGTTTCGTGGCCACCGGCCGCCGGCAGGTCGTGGTGCTGGACCTCGCCGGCCTGCGGGACCACGGCCGCTGACCGGCCGGACCCGGCCGACGTGACCGGCGTCGCTGACCGACGCCACAGCGGTTGTGTGTCGTCTGTGACGGTGGCCCGGGCGGTGTCGGCGCATCGTCAGGGGACACCAACCACGAGGAGGCGGGACGATGACGACCCGCAAGTTCAGAATCGTGAGGTGGCTCGTGCCGGTGGCCACCGTGGCGGCGTTCGGCCTGGGCGCCTGCGACCACGCCGACGACGCCACCCCGAACGACGAGGACGTCGTGACGGCCGAGTCGTCCTCCGCAGGCGACCAGCAGCAGGCCAGGCAGGCCGACGCCGCCGAGCGCCACGCCAAGCTCGCCAACGCCGCCGAGCTGTACGGCGCGGACAGCGGCGCCAACCCGTTCGAGGCCGGGAACCGGGCCGTGGCCGAGGCCACCGGCCAGCCGGTCCCGGCGGATCCGCCCGTCCAGCCGGACCAGCCGGACCAGCAGGGCGACGAGTTCGTGCCCGGCACCCGGCACATGCCGTCCGCGTAGCGGTCACACCCGGCGGGCGAAGCGGTCGGTGGCGGCGACGACCGCCTCGCTCATGCCGGCATCGGTGGCGAGGTGGCCGGCCTCGAGGACGACGAGCTCGCTCGCCGGCCAGGCCCGGGACAGCTCCCACGCCGTGGCCAGCGGGGAGCTGATGTCGAGCCGGCCGTGGACGAGGACCGCCGGCGTGGCGGCCAGGCGGTCGATGTGGCGCAGGAGGGCGCCGTCCTCGAGCCAGGCGCCGTGGGCCATGTAGTGGGTCACGATGCGGGCGAAGGCCATCCGGAACCGGGGGTCGTCGTAGCGGCGGTTGTGCCGGGCCAGAGGGCCGGTGGCCACGACCTCGTCCTCCCACGCGCACCAGTCGCGTGCCGCCCGCTCGCGCACGGCGACGTCGGGGTGGGCGAGCAGGCGGGCGTAGGCGGCGACCAGGTCGCCTGACCGGTCGGCCGCCGGGACGCCGGCGCGGAAGCGGTCCCAGGCCTCGGGGAAGAAGCGCCCGGCGCCGTGGTAGAGCCAGTCGATCTCCGAGCGCCGCGCCGCCGTCACCGCCAGCAGCACGATCGCCGACACCCGGTCGGGGTGCCGCTCCGCGTACGCCAGCGCCAGGGTCGAGCCCCAGCTGTTGCCGTAGACGAGCCAGCGGTCGATGCCGAGCCCCGCCCGCAGCCGCTCGATGTCGGCCAGCAGGTGGCCGGTCGTGTTCGCCGCGAGGCTGGTGGCGAACTCGGCGGCGTGCGGGGTGCTGCGGCCGCAGCCGCGCTGGTCGAACAGCACGATCCGGTACCGCTGCGGGTCGAACAGCCGGCGGTGATGGGCGGTGCAGCCGCTCCCCGGCCCCCCGTGGAGGACGACCGCGGGCATGCCCTGCGGGTTGCCGCACGTCTCCCAGTACACGGCCTGGCCGTCGCCAACAGCGAGCATCCCCGTCGCATGCGGCTCGACGGGCGGGTACAGGGCGGCCAT
>DASXRJ010000231.1:0-12702 GCA_036506675.1 Nocardioides sp.
GTTGCAGTCCCTGACAACCGCAAGTTGTCCCTGACCAGCAACGGGTTGAGCTGGGGTTGGCCTCGGCCCCGTCGGATGCCCACGGTCGCAGGGTGTCGTTGGTTCAAACGGGCAGTGACGCGAGATCTCCCCCAACACACCGCCGCCGCCGTCGCCGTGGTCGGCCAGTCGCGCCGTACTGCCTGTTTGAACCGACAGCTCCCACCGACAGTCCCGCCGGCACGGCCCTCAGGCGGGGGCCGGCTCCTCGGCCTTGTTGGTGATCCGCTCGGCGGCCTTGGGCATCACCGCGCCGAGCCGGAGCGCCAGCAGCGCACCCAGCGTGCTCATCGCCATCAGCGCGATCCAGGTGGGCGACGGGCCGCGTTCGAGCAGCCAGGCGAACGAGACCGGGGCGATGGAGCCCGCGATGTTCCAGGCCAGCTGGATCAGCGAGAGGTAGCGGCCACGCAGGTGCTCGGGCGCCGCCTCCGCGCCGAGCGCGCTGAGCACCGGGCCGCCGGTCACCTCGCCGAGCGTGTAGAAGGCGGAGCCGAACAGGATGACCGCCGAGGCCAGGGCCACCGACAGCCAGCTGGCGCCGAGCATGACGACGTACGACCCGACGAACACCAGGTTGGCCAGCGCGATCATCCGCCAGCGGACGGCGCCGGTCATCGCGCGTACGGCGAGTCCCTGCCCGAACCCGACGATCACGGTGTTGATCGTGAACACCGCGCCCACCACCCAGCCGGGCAGGCCGAGCACCGTGGCGGCGTACACAGGCATGGCGAAGTTCAGCACCATCATCGCCATCGAGAAGGTCAGCTGGGTGGCCCAGAGCAGCCGGTACGGCCGGTCGCGCAGCACGGTCCCCCAGCTGCCCGGCTGACGTCCGTGTACGCCGCCCGCGATCGCCGGCACCGCGAGCAGCAGCACGAAGGCCAGGACGTACGACGCGGCGTTGGCCGCCACCACGAGCTGGTAGGCCAGCCGGGTGCCGATCGTGACCGCCAAACCGCTGAGCAGGCCGCCGACCGCGAAGCCGACGTTGCGCAGCGCACCCAGAAAGCCGAACCACTTCTCCCGCTCGCCGGGCGCCGCGATGGCGGCCACGATGTTGCCGTAGGAGCCCCAGAACGCCGTGCGCCCGATCGTGACCACGATCGTCCAGAACAGCACGCTGGCGAACGACTGCGTGACCAGGTACACCGCCATGCCGGTCGCCTGCAGCGCGTTGCCGACCAGCAGCATCCGCTTGGCGCCGTACAGGTCGACCATCGAGCCGAGGATCGGGCCCGCCGGCAGCGACACGGCGGAGGCGATCGAGATCGCGGCTCCCACCTGCACCAGGCTCAGGTCGGTGGTCGCGATGAAGTAGAGCATCGCGACCGGCATGAAGACGCCGCTGCCGACCGCGTCGACCGCGATCGCGGTGACGAACCTGCCGTGGCTGCCGATGGAGGGAAAACCGAGTCTGTCGAGCACCCGGCCATTCTCCGACTTCAAGTGCACGTGAGGGCAAGCGGTTATCGGACGGCTCAGGGCGGATGCCGGGGTAGTCAGAGATGTTTGAGGGGTCGAATCGGCGAGATCACCCCTCAAACATCTCTGAGTATCCCGGTACTACGCTCGAGCCATGACCTTTTCGATCGTGGCCAGGTCGGCCGACGGTGAGTCCTGGGGCGTCGCGGTGGCCTCGAAGTTCCTGGCGGTGGGCTCGGCGGTGCCGGCGGCGGTCGCACAGGTCGGCGCGATCGCGACCCAGGCCGACGCCAACGTCGCCTACAAGGGCCTCGCCCTCGCCCACCTCGACGAGGGCGCGACCGCGGGCGTCGCCCTGCACCGGCTGCTCGAGGAGGACGAGGGCCGCGACCACCGCCAGGTCGGCATCGTCGACGCCGACGGCGGCTCGGCCAGCCACACCGGCCCGGCGTGCCTCGACTGGGCGGGCAGCCTGACCGGCGAGGGCTACGCGATCCAGGGCAACATCCTGGCCGGCTCCCACGTCGTCGAGGAGATGGAGCGGGTCTGGCTGGAGTCGGCCGACGAGCCGTCGCTCGCGCGCCGGTTGTTGGCCGTGCTCCGGGCCGGCGACGAGGCCGGCGGTGACCGCCGCGGCCGGCAGTCCGCGGCCCTGCTGGTGGTCAAGGAGGGCGCCGGGTACGGCGGTCTCGACGACATCGCCGTCGACCTCCGGGTCGACGACCACGCCGCGCCCTGCACGGAGCTGGGCCGGCTGCTCGACCTGAACGACCTCTACCTGACCGCGTCGACCGACGACGAGAAGGTCGAGGTCACCCCCGAGCTCCGCGAGGAGCTCGAGACCAAGGCCAAGGCCCTCGGCGCGAGCGACTTCCACGCCTGGGTCGGGACCGAGAACTACGAGATGAGGGTCGCCCCCGACGCGTCGTGGATCGACTCGAAGATCCTGGCGATCCTGCGAGAGGCATGAGCGGACGGGCCGTCGTACTCAGCATCGTCCTCGGTGACCACGGGGTCACCGCGACGGTTGGTGACACCGCTGCGTCCGCGTCGTACGACGACGTCGCCGACCAGGTCTGGAAGGCCGTCCTGACCGCCACCGCCGAGGCGACCGCGGTCCACTCCGCCAACAGGGTGGCGCTCACCTGCATCACGGGCCGCCTGGCGCTGTGGGACCTCGAGACCCTGGGCTCCCCCACCGGACTGATCGACGCGGTCGCCCTCGGCGAGCTGGCCGAGACCGACCCGCACACGTGGGCGCACGTCGAGACCGGACGGTACGCCGTCGGTCCGCTCGACTCCTACGTGCTGGCCCGGATGACCCGCGGTGTCTGGCACGCCACCTCGGCCTCAACGGCGGACCTGCTCGGTGCCCTGCCGGCGCCCGACGAGGCGCTGCCGGACGTGCTGCCCGACGGCGAACGGGTGGGGCGCACCGACCCGGCCGCGTTCCTGGGCCTGGACGTTCCGATCAGTCTGTGAGCCGGGCCAGTGCGGCCGCGGCTGCCTCTCGTGCCCGACCGGCCTCCCGGACCGCCCGCTCCGCCTCGGCTTGCACGTCCTCGGCGTCGGAGAGCTCGTCGTCGACCTCTTCGCTGCGGCTCTCGAGGTCGTCGAGCCGCCGCCGCAGCTCCTCGATCTCGGCCTGCAGTTGCAACGACCTGGCCTCCAGCTCGGACGCCTCCGCGGCGGCCGCCTCCAACGCCTCCGTCGCCCGGACCACCTGCGCGTCGGCGTCCGCCAGCCGCCCCTCGGCTGCCGCGATCGCCTTCGCGTCGGCGTCCGGATCGGGTACGACGTGCAGCTCCGGCGGATGCGGCTCCTCGGCCTCGGTCGGGCTGGCATAGAAGCCGAGCGCCTCCGGGCAGGCGACCTGCACCTCGACGTCGTCGACCCCGGTGGCGGTCAGCGCGCCCACCAGCAGGCCGCTCCGCACCGCCTTCGCGGCCTCCTCGTCGACCATCGCCGCCGTCAGGGTCGCCTCGACCTGCTCGGCGACCTGCTCGGTGACCCGGTGCCCCTCCTCGGCCGCCAACCCGCGGGCCCGGGTCGTCACCGCCGCGGTCAGCTGACGCCGCTGCCGGGTCAGGGCGCGCAGCTCGTCGCCGTCGAGGTTTGCCTGGGCCTCGCGCAACGCCGCGCCCACGCCGAGCACCTGCTCGACCTGGGCGGACTCGCGGCGTACCAGCAGGTTGACCACCCACGCCGCGATCGAGGGCTTCTTGAGCGCCTTGACCTGCGCCGCGAGCTCCTTGTCGCTGGCCTTCAGCTCCTTGGCGCGGGCGTCACGGCGCACGGTGAACTCACTCAGGGGCAGGGCGTAGAGCTGATCGGCAAGGTCGAGCAGATCCGGATGCGCCACGAAGGCGACTCTAGTGCCGAGGGCTCTAGGAAAGACGCATTGCGTGGTACTCGACATGTGTCCCGAACACGGTGTAGGAGCGGTGTTCGGTGACCCGCACCTTGACGAAGAATCCGGTCCCTGCAAACCGGCCGCCCCAGCGGCGGATCTCCCCGCGCCGGCAGCAGCCCGCCCGGCCGTCGACCCACCACGAGGGCGAGTAGGCGTCGATGGGGAGGTCGAAGAAGTACTTCGCCACGGCGTAGTCTCCGCCTCGGCACGCCAGCCTCAGCCCAGCGTCGAGGTCACGGAAGCCGCAGCCCGTCGTGCTCACTCGGCGAGAGGTGTGCACCCCCTGGCGGTCGAACCGGAACTTTCGGTCGATCACGCCGCGGCGCACCTCGATGTGTTTGAACTCGGCCACCGCCTGGCCGACGTTGTTGGTCAGCCGCAGCAGGATCCCGAAGCTGCCCGGCGCCACGAGTCGGCCTCCGGTGGTCCTTCCGTTCCAATTCCACGTGCCGGCCTCCCAACCGTTCCAGTAGCCCAACTGCCAAGGGTCCCAGGTCCGGTGGTTGACCAGCGTGCCGCCGGCGTTGTAGATCTCCACCGTGGCGCCGACCTCGGCTCCGGGGGGTGACTGCCAGCTGATCTCGGTCCGGTCGCGGAAGCCGTCGACGATGGTGGGGTAGAAGACCCTCGGAGACGTGGTGAAGCCAGCGATCTCGGGCGGCGGGTCGGGCTTCAAGACCCTGAAGCTGAAGTGCAGGATCTCCATGTCCTGGTTCCACTCGGACTCACCGAACGTCCCCCGGTAGAGGTACAGCAAGAAGGTGTCGTCACAGCCGATGGGCTCGAACTCCAGGCTGTAGGCGGCATCGGCCGAGCCGTCGTGCTCGAAGTCGACCCAGCGATAGTAGGAGTTGTCGTCACAGCCGATCAGGCTGACGTGGTACGTGCCGGCAGGCTCGCCCACCAGCTCCACGACAACCGTGTGGAACCCGGTACGCACCGTTGACCCGGGCGTTGGGGACAGCACGCTCGTGGTGTCACCGGCCGACGCCGGAGACGCCACGGACAACCCCACAACCGCGAGCAGGATTGCGAGAAGCAGCCGCATCTTTCGACGGTACGCCGCCGCGCCCGCTCTTGGTGGCGCTTCGGCCAATCCCTTTTGCGAGTCCACCAACCTCAAGGGCCAGGTCCCCGCGTGAGCCTCACGGCCGGCCGGCCGCGTCCCAGTCGTGGTGGGCGGCCAGGTTGCGGTCGAACAGCGCCCGCAGGTCGCCGGCCGGTACGTCGTCGGCGGGCAGGCCCACCCCGTCGGTGAGCGCTGCCCGCCACTCGTCGTACGACGTGAGGTCGCGCGCCTCGGTGCCGTTCGGCGAGACCCGGGACAGCACGCACCCGCGGAGTACGTCGACACCGGCCGCGTCGCGCCGGGCCACCGTCAGGCACTTCAGGAAGCCCGACGACGGGTCGGTCGACAGATACGTGTGGGCCCGCTCCACCGACTCGGCGTCGGTCGGCCGCTCGGTCACCACGATCCCGGTGAACGTCCCGGCCGGGTCGTGGCTGAACGTCCACGCCGCGGGACCGTGCGGCCGGCCCGCGGCGGTGGCGCCGAAGCCGGCGTACAGCTCGTAGCGGAAGCCGGCCTCGTCGACGTGGTCGCCGCGCACGATCGGCAGCGGCTCGGCGAAGCCGTCACCGAGGCCGACGTCGACCCACCAGTGCCCGCCGGGACAGGCCTCGGTCGGGAGCCCGGACACGACCAGCACCAGGTGGTTGAGGGCCGAGTCGAGCTGGGACTCCGGGTTGGTCCAGACGTGGCCGTGCCGCCGGGTCACCGCGAAGCCGAGCGAGCGCAGCAGCTGCTCGAAGGCGCCGTTCTGATGGAAGCAGTAGCCGAGCCGGCCGGTCCGCGCGACCAGCTCCACGCAGGACGCCGGGTCGACTCGGTCGGGGCGGCCGAGCTGGATCGAGAGATTGTCGTAGGGGATGTGCTCGAGGTGGCGACGGTGCAGGTCTGCCAGCGTGTCGGCGGTCGGCGGCGGGGGCGCGTCGTACCCGAGCCTGCGGAGGTACGCCGCCAGCTCGGTCGTCAGGTCACTCATCGTCGTCGTCGAGCCCCTGCGCGATGGCGTACCGGGTCAGCTCGACCCGGTTGTGGAGCTGCAGCTTGCGCAGGGTGTTCTGCACGTGGTTCTGGACGGTTCGGTGGGACAGGAACAGCCGCTCGGCGATCTGTTTGTAGCTCAGCCCCTTGGCCACCAGCCGCAGCACCTCGGTCTCCCGCTCGGTCAGCTCCGGCGCACCCGGCTCGGCGGCCGGCGCCTCGAGCAGCCGGCGGTACTCCCCCAGCACCAGCCCGGCCAGCCCCGGCGTGAAGACCGTGTCGCCGCGGGCGACCCGGCCGACGGCGTCGAGCAGCTCCTCGCGCGAGGCCGACTTGACCAGGTAGCCGGTCGCGCCCGCCTTCACCGCCTCCAAGACGTCGTGCTGCTCGCCGGACGCCGACAGGATCAGCACTCGCAGCCCCGGCTGCTGGCGGACCACCTCGGCGGTCACCTCGACGCCGTTGGGTGCGGGGATCTGCAGGTCGAGCACGAGTACGTCGGGCCGGGCCGCCGGGAAGCGGGCCAGCGCCTCGCTGCCGTTGGCGGCCACCGCCACCACGTCGAAGCCCGCGCCGGCCAGGTCGCGCTCGACCGCGTCGCGCCACATCGGGTGGTCGTCGACCACCATCACCCGGATCGGCTTCTCCCCCGTGCTCTCACTCATGGTCGGCACCCTACTGGGCGAGGTAGCGCCCACGCCGGTGGACAAGCGGCTCGTGCTCCTCGCCGATCTCGAGCCGGTCGATCCGGCAGCTGACCTCCGCGGACCACCCCACGTCGCGGCGCTCGGTCAGGCTCACCCACGCCCAGGTGGTCACGTCGCTCAGCCTGGGGCCGTAGCCGGTCTGGTCGAACGCCGCCTGCGCGAACGTCCCGCCCGGCGCCGGCGCCTGGCCCGCGAACATCTCGGCGAGCTGGCGGTGCCGCCACTCCAGCACCTGTACGACGCCCCGCCCGGTCTCCTCCAGCGTGGCCAGCAGGTCGGAGTCGGGGTCGAGCAGCGCCAGCACGTACGCCGGCTCCCCACCGGCCACCATCAGGCTGGAGACGGTCAGACCCGCCCGGTCGGCCGGCGTACCACTGGTCCACAGCGTCACCGCCCCACCCAGCCGTCCACGCAGCCGGCGCGCCTGGTCCGGCTCGGGGTCCAGGAACGGGTTCTCGTCGTGGATCGTCACGCCCCCAGCATGCCAGCCCGGTCCGGCACGCCTGCGCCGTCGATCCGGGTCACTGGGTGACCTCGATCGACGGCTCTCTCACGCTCCCGTCCACAGACTCCGGCCGCGGGGCTGGCGCCGCACCAACAGCTCGACGAGCCTCCCGGTCATGACCGAGATCGACGAGCTGCTTGCCCTTCAGGACGGCGTCATCTCGAGACGTCAGGTGCTGGCCGCCGGCCGCACCGCCAACGACATCCGCCGGTGGCTGCGGCAGCGCCGGTGGGCATCGGTCCACCCGGGCGTCTACGTCCACCACACCGGGCCCCTCACCTGGCGTCAACGAGCCTGGGCCGGCGTGCTGTACGCCGCCCCGGCCGCGCTGTGTCACGACTCCGCGCTGCGGGCCGTCGACGGGCCCGGGCGTGCCGACCGGCGCGACGACGACCCGATTCACGTGGCGGTCGACCGCAAGCGACGGTTCTCGCCTCCGCCGGGTGTGGTGGCGCACCACCTGGCCGGCCTCGACTCGCACGTGAAGTGGAACGCTTCGCCACCCCGGGTCCGGATCGAGGAGGCCCTGGTAGACCTTGCGGCCGAGGCGACGAGCGAGCTGCGGGCGATCGGCGTACTCGCGGATGCGGTTCAGGCCCGACGGACGACCGCGAGCCGGCTTCTCGACACGCTCGGTGGTCGCGCCCGGATCGCACGCCGGGCCTTCCTCGACGGCGTGTTGCGCGACATCGACACGGGCGCTTGCTCGGTGCTCGAGCACGGGTACCTCACGCGAGTCGAGCGCCCGCACAGCCTCCCGCCGGGTGAGCGGCAGGCCTCGGGCGCCGGCCCGATCCGCCGCGACGTGCTCTACCGGCAGCAGCAAGTCGTCGTCGAGCTCGACGGCCGGGCCTTCCACGACAACGCGGGCGCGCGCGGGCGCGACCTCGACCGCGATCTGGCCGCCGCAGTCGAGGAGGGGCTCACCACGACGCGGCTCGGCTGGGGGCAGGTCTTCGACCACGCGTGTACGACGGCACTCCGCATCGGCCTGCTCCTGCAGCGGCGTGGCTGGGCGGGCACGCCGGTGACCTGCCCCAAGTGCCCCACCGAAGCTATGCCGTCGAACGAGGTCGCCCGGTGACACCGATCGACGGCGCTCAGCCTGACATCGGCAGGGTCAGCTCCCATTCGGCACCGCTCACACCGGTGACGAGCTCGGCGGTGCCGCCCAGGTCGCGCATCCGGCCCCGGATCGACTCCGAGACGCCGAGCCGACCCTCGGCGGCCGCGGCGTCGAGCCGACCGTCGGGGATGCCGGGCCCTTCGTCGCGCACCGACACGACGACGTCGTTCCCGAGCTCCTCCAGCAGCACCCAGGCGGACGCGTCCGGACCCACGTGCACCTCCACGTTGTCGAGGCAGGCGCCGACCACGGCGAGCAGCTCGGCCGCGGTGTCCGCGGGCAGCACAACGGGGGTCCCGGGCGTCACCACGGACAGCCGCAGCGACCGCCCCGCGCCGATCCGCTCCAGCTCGACCGCGACGTCGGTCGTCGACGCGGCGGTGGGCGCCTGGAGCGTGTCCTGCTGCCGGATCAGCGAGCGCAGCGCGACCTCCTGGTCGCCGGCCAGCCGGGCCAGCTCGGCCGCCTCGCCGCCGAGCTCGAGCCCGCGCCGCTGCACCAGCGAGAGCACCTGCAGCACCCCGTCGTGTACGGCGCGCGCCAGCCTCGCCCGCTCCTCGGCCACCGCTGCGGCCCGTTCGGCGGCATCGCGCTCTGCCGCCATCCGCTGGATCGAGTCGCACAGGTAGCCGACGATCGGCCCGCCGACCATGATCAGGAACAGGTTGCCGTAGTTGGCCTGGGTGAGGTGGTCGCGCACGCTCACGTCGGCCGCGACCAGCGCGACCGCCGCCGCCAGCCCGCCCTTCCAGCGCCAGTGGATCGCCCACGCGACCAGTGCGCCGGTGACCCAGAACCCCGGCACGGTCGCCCGCATCCCCTCGCCCTTGATCAGCGGCGAGGCCAGGATCAGCCCGACCGCGATGGCCAGGTCGGCGACCAGGAGGGCGGGGACGCGGCGGGGGCGGACGGCGTACGCCCAGACGGCGAAGCCGGTCCAGGCGACCATCACCACCACGGCCGCCACGCCGAGCGCCGGATGGTCGAAGTTGTCACGGCGCCAGACGTTGAGCGCCACCGCGTTGAGGAGTACGACGACCCGCAGCACCACCAGGGCGCGGAACATCCGGTCCTCGACCGCGATCGCGGCAGGGTTGTCGCGCTGCCGCGGGACGGAGATCAGGACGCCAACTTCCCGTCGCCGGCCGGTCCCGACGGCCCGGACGGCCCAGACGGCCCCGACGGCCCGGCCGACTCGGTCGAAGCCTTCTTGGCCTCCTCCTTGGCGCGGGAGGCGTACATGTCGACGTACTCCTGGCCGGAGAGGCGCATGATCTCGTACATGATCTCGTCGGTGATCGAGCGCAGGATGTAGCGGTCGTTCTCCATGCCCTCGTAGCGGGAGAAGTCGAGCGGCGTACCGAAGTGCACGATCGGGCGGGTCAGCCGGCCGAACTTCTTGCCCGGCGGCGCCACCACGTCGGTGCCGACGACGGCGACCGGGATCACGGGTACGCCGGTCTCGAGCGCGAGCCGGGCCACGCCGGTCTTGCCGCGGTAGAGCTTGCCGTCGTGGGAGCGGGTGCCCTCGGGGTAGATGCCGAACAGGTCGCCGCTGGCCAGCACCCGCTTGGCGGACCTCAGCGCGCCCTCGGCGGCGTCGGCGCCGGCCCGGTCGATCGGGATCTGGCCGGCGCCGGAGAAGAAGGTCTTCTGCAGCCAGCCCTTGAAGCCCGGAGTCGTGAAGTACTCCGCCTTGGCCACGAAGCTGACCCGCCGCGGCAGGGTGAGCGGCATGAACAGCCAGTCGGCGTAGGACAGGTGGTTGCTGGCCAGGATGGCCGGTCCCTCATTGGGCACGTTGTCGACGCCCGACGCCTGTGGGCGGAACACCAGGCGGAGCGCCGGACCGAGAGCGATCCACTTCAGGAACCAATAGAACACGCGCGCAGCCTATCCGGGAAAGGCCGTCGATGTGCGTGCTGGGATCCGGCTCACACAGTTGCCTGCGTGGGGCAGAATTCCTGATGTGCCCATCGACCCCGCCGCCACGCCGTACTCCGCCGACTCGCGTCCCGAGCTGACCGGCGACCGCCGGGTCGGGGTGCTGCTCTCCCACGGGTTCACCGGTTCGCCGGCCTCGATGCGCCCGTGGGGCGAGACCCTCGCTGCTCGCGGGTACGCCGTCGAGGTGCCGCGCCTGCCCGGCCACGGCACCACCTGGCAGGAGATGAACCACACCACCTGGCAGGACTGGTACGGCGAGGTGTCGCGCGCCTTTGACCGGCTCGCGGAGAAGGTCGACGCCGTGGTCGTGGGCGGACTGTCGATGGGCGGCGCGCTGGCGCTGCGGCTGGCCGCCGACCGACCGGCCGACGTCGCCGGCGTGATGGTCGTCAACCCGGCCGTCAACCTGACCCGCAAGGACATCCTCGCGCTGCCGGTGCTCAAGCACGTCGTGCAGGCGTTCCCCGGCATCGCCAACGACATCAAGAAGCCCGGCGTCGAGGAGCACGGCTACGACAAGACCCCTCTGCGCGCGCTGCACTCGCAGATCCAGGCGTGGAAGCCGCTGCGCGCCGACCTCGCGAAGGTGACCTCGCCGCTGCTGCTGTTCAAGTCGACGATCGACCACCTGGTCGACCCGTCCTCCGAGGGGATCATCACCCGGTCGGTCTCCTCGCGCGATGTGACCGTCGTACGCCTCGAGGACAGCTACCACGTCGCCACCCTCGACAACGACGCGCCGACGATCTTCGAGAAGTCGGCCGACTTCGTGGCCCGCGTGACGGGGCGTGAGCCATCGTGAAGGACGACGAGAAGGCCTGGCAGGAGATCGTCGACCACTACGGCGACCGCCCGGACTTCCCGCCTGCCGACCCGAGGTCCGAGCCCGATCTCGACGCCCCCGAGCTCCGCTCCGACCCCGACCCGGTGTCCGAGCTCGAGGCGGCGATCGAGGAAGAGGAAGGCTTCGTTCCGCCTCCGCCGCCGCCGCTCCCCCGCCCCGAAGGTCCCCGGCTGGCGGCCTGGCTCGGCGTGTTCTTCGCGCCGACCGCCTTGATGATCGCGCTGATGTTCCAGGTCCGGCTGCCCGGCCTGGTCTCGACGGGGCTGATCCTCTGGTTCCTGGTCGGCTTCGGCTACCTGGTCTGGAACATGCCCCGCTACCGCGACGACCCGTACGACGACGGCGCCCGGCTCTAGGGTCGCCCTGTCTGCGGCGCTGATCCGGGGCGAGCGGCTTGAGTCGGCGCCCGGGGTACAACCGGCGGCGGTTTCGCTCATCGGACGCCTGCACGAACACTGCAGTTCGCCCAGCCGCGCCGAACTCCCCCGCTCACCGGATCGCGGCCCCATGCGAACTGCAGTGAATCGAGCTTGTGGATAACCGTGTTCCGGCTCCTTTCGCGGGAACGCTCCCGCCATGGAACAGCCCCTGGACGGCGCAACGCCCAAACCCCCCACCGAGCCCATCACCGAGCCGACTTCCGAGCTCAGCCCGGAGCCCATCACCGAGCCCGACACCGAGCCGGATACTGAGCCGGAGCGCGTCGACGCACTCACGGCTCTGACCCGGCTGGGTGGCGTCGCCGACGCCAGGACACTCTTCGCCGCGTCATCACGCCACCGGGTCGAGACCGCCCTCGCACGCCGCGAGATCATCCGGCTGAGCCAGGGCCGCTACTGCCTGCCGAGCGTCGACCAGGCACGCGCCTCCGCGCATGTGGTGGGCGGCGTGGTCTCGCACCTGAGTGCGGCGCTGCACTGGGGCTGGCCGGTGAAGTTCCCGCCGCCCCTGCCGATGGTGACGGTGCCACGGCACCGCAACGTCGCGCGCAAGCAATGCGACGGGATCGACGTACACCGCGCCGAGGTCGACGCCGACGACCTCGACGCCGGAGTTACCGGCCGCGTCCGCACCGTGATCGACTGCTCCCGGCACCTCCCGTTCGACGAGGCGTTGGCCGTCGCCGACTCCGCCCTCCGCTCTGGCGACGTCTCCAAGGACGAGCTGACCGCCGCCGCCAACGCCTCGCCGCGCACGGGCCGCCGAGCGGCCCTGAGAGTCGCCGAGGCCGCCGACGGCAGGGCGGCCGGGCCGTTCGAGTCGGTCCTGCGTGCGATCGCGAGGGGCGTCCCGGGCCTACTGGTGGTGCCGCAGTACCCCATCGCCGACATCGGGTACGCCGACCTCGCCGACCCAGACCTGCGACTCGCGATCGAGGCGGACTCCTACGAGTTCCACGCGGGCCGAGGCGCGTTCCGGGCCGACGTACACCGCTACAACGCCTTCGTCCGGGACGGCTGGGTGGTGCTGCGATTCCTATGGGCCGACGTGATGCACCAGCCCGACTACGTGCGTGCCGTACTCACCGACGTGGTCGCCCTCGCTTCAAACGACTGAGTCGAGTCGACCGAGCCCGGTCGACCCCCGGGCCAGGTCGCCGGGCCGCCGAGCCACCAAACCGCCGAGCCGCCGAGCCGCCGGGCCGCCGG
>DASXRJ010000232.1:0-39453 GCA_036506675.1 Nocardioides sp.
GACGAGATCTTCACCGACCCCGACGGCTGGACGCTGCGCAGCTCCGACGGCTCCCGCGGTGCACACATGGAGCACACTGTGGCGATCACCGTCAACGGGCCGTTGGTGCTGACCGCCCGCGACTGACCGCCCTACTCCCCCGCGAAGTGGCAAGTTCGGCCCTTCGAGGTGGCAGAAATGGCCCTTAGTGGTCAGGGCCGTTCTCGCCACTTCGACGGGACCGTTCTCGCCACCTCGACGGGCAATTCTCGCCACCTCGAGGGACCGTTCTCGCCACCTCGAGGGGCAATTCTCGCCACTTCGGCGCGGACCGGCCGACCGTTCGGCCAGGATTGTCGGGCCTCGGGGCCAAACCTCCGGTACCTCAGGTGGAGGCGGACTACCCCCCTCGATTCCTAGCGTTTCGGGCATGACGACCCTCCTGTCCGACCCGCTGGTCAGCGCGATCGGCGTACACGACAACGGCGAGCCGCTGGTCCGGCTCGACCCCCGCATCGGCCGGCGTACCTTCGTGCGCGCCGGCCTCGCCGACCGGCTGCTGCTGGCCGACTCGCTGCTGCCCGTCGGCATCAGCCTGCACGTGGTCGAGGGGCACCGCAGCCCGGCCGCGCAGCAGGCGATCGTGAACTCCTACTCGGCCGAGCTCTGCGCGGCGCACCCCGGCATCTCGCCGAGCGAGTTGCGCCGGCTGTCCAGCCGGTTCGTCGCACCGCTCGAGGTGGCGCCGCACGTCGCGGGCGCCGCCGTGGACCTGACCCTGGTCGACGCCTGCGGCCAGCAGCTCGACCTCGGTACGCCGATCGACGCCACCCCCGAGCAGAGCGACGGCGCCTGCTACTTCGCGGCCGACGGCATCGGCGCCGACGCCCGCGCGCACCGGGAGCTGCTGGCCCGGGTGCTCGCGGAGGTCGGGCTGGTCAACTACCCGACCGAGTGGTGGCACTGGAGCTACGGCGACCGCTACTGGGCGCTGGTCACCGGCGCCCCGCACGCGCTCTACGGGCCGGTCGACGTCCGGGTCGCGGCATGAACACCCCATTCGTTCGTTCGGCTTCGAACCGAGACCTCGCATGAACGCGTTGGCACCCGTGCTTGCCCCGGCGCGGCCGGTCGGGGCCCGGCTGAGTGTCGACCTGGAGGCGATCGCGGCCAACGTCCGGCTCCTCGCCGCGCGGACGCCGCGGCTGATGGCGGTGGTCAAGGCCGACGGGTTCGGCCACGGCGCCGCCGCCCTCGCGAGTACGGCGGTCGCCAACGGTGCCGCCTCGCTCGGCGTGACCAGCATCGACGAGGCGCTCGCCCTGCGCGCCGCCGGACTCACGGCACCGATCCTGAGCTGGCTCAACCCCGTCGACGCCGACTTCGAGTCGGCCGTGCGGGCCGGGGTGGAGCTCGCCGTACCGTCGCTGGAGACGCTGGCATCGGTGGCCGCCGTGGGTGGCGCGCGGGTGCACCTGCATCTCGACTGCGGGCTCGCGCGCGACGGCGTACCCCCGGCGCTGTGGGCGCAGCTCTGCCTGGCCGCGCGCCGGGCGGAACGTCAGGGGCGGCTGCGCGTCGTCGGCGTGATGGGGCACCTGGCCCGGGCCGACCGGCCGGGCGACCCGTCCAACGCGCTCGGCCGGACCCGCTTCGCGTGGGGTGTCGAGGTGGCCCGGACGGCTGGGCTCCGGCCGGCCCAGCGCCACCTCGCGGCGACCGCGGCCGCGCTGACCGACCCGCTCGCCCATCACACGATGTGCCGGGTAGGGGCCGGCCTGGTCGGCATCGACCCGTCCGGGACGACCCGGCTGCGGCCGGCGATGACGCTGACCGCGCCGGTGGTGTCGGTGCGCGGCGTGCGTGCGGGGACGGGCGTCGGCTACGGCCACACCCACGTCACCGACCGCGCGACGCAGCTGGCGCTGCTGCCTGTCGGGTACGCCGACGGTCTGCCCCGCTCCGCGTCCAACCTTGCCGAGGTGTGGATCCGCGGCCGGCGGTGCCGCGTGGTCGGCCGGATCTCGATGGACCAGACCGTGGTCGACCTGGGTCCCGAGCCGGTCCTGCCAGGCGAGACCGCGACCGTGTTCGGGCCCGGCGACGCCGGCGAGCCGACGGCCGCGGACTGGGCTCGCTGGTCCGGCACCATCGAGCACGAGATCGTCACCGGCATCGGCGCGCGGGTGCACCGGTCCGTCGCCGGCACGTCCCTCCGGAGCGTCCGGTGATCCGGCCGGCGGTCGAGCCTCAGATCCTGCCGCGTCCGGCGGTCCGGGTGGCCGTCATCGGCGGTGGCCAGAACTGCGAGCACGACGTCTCGCTCGCCTCCGCGGCCTCGGTCGCGGCCGCGCTCGACCCGACGGCGTACGACGTGGTCCGGCTGACCATCGGCCGCGACGGCCAGTGGATCGACGAGTACGGCTCTCCGGTCGGGCTGGCGGGTGCGGTCGAGATCATCCAGGGCTGCGGCGTCGTACTCCCGATCGTGCACGGGCCGCTCGGCGAGGACGGCGCCCTCGCGGCCCTCTGCGAGCTCGCCGGGGTGCCGTACGCCGGTTCCGGGGTCCGCGCGGGGGCGCTGGCGATGGACAAGTGGGCCACCAAGCTGGTCGCCGAGGCGGTGGGCGTGGCCACCGCACCGGGCCGCCTGGTGACCCGGGCCCAAACCGTCGTCGAGACCGTCCCCTGGACCGGGCCGGTCGTGGTCAAGCCGGTCGCGGCGGGCTCGAGCCACGGCGTCTCGCTGGTGCGCATGCGCTCGGAGCTGGCGCCCGCCCTGGCGGCGGCGTTCTCGCTGGACGACCGAGTGCTGATCGAGGACCTGATCGTCGGTCGCGAGGTCGACGTCGCCGTAGTCACCCTCCCGGACGGCGAGCGCGTCGTCGGCCCGGCGCTGGAGATCGTCTGCGCGGAGCTGTTCGACACGACCATGAAGTACGACGGCAGCGCCGACTTCCGGCTGCCGGCCGACCTGGACGACGTACCACGCAAGGAGCTGGAGCAGGCCGCCCTCGCCGTGTACGACGCCCTCGGATGTGCCGGGGTGGCCCGCGTCGACTTCTTCGTGACCCAGGACGGGCCGGTGCTCAACGAGGTCAACACCATGCCCGGGATGACGGCCGAGTCGCAGGTGCCCAAGATGTTCGCGGCGGCCGGTCTCCCCTACCCCGCCCTGCTCGACCTCCTGGTCCGCGGCGCGCTGGCGGACAACCCCGTGGCCGCCGATGACCCGTAGGATCGCCGGGCTGGCGCCACCTCGAGACGGCGTTCCGCTCCCCTCAGGCTCTACCCCTCAGAAGGTGCTCGTCGGATGACCACCAACCCCCCGGCTCTCCAGAAGTGGCTGCCCGACCTGGGCATCGGCGTGGGCCTCGCCGCGTTCGCCTTCGCGGAGGCGATGCAGGCGGCGGCGCCGTACCGGGGCCCGGACCACACCGCGGTCCTCTTCGGGATGCTCGCGGTCGGCTGGAGCATGTCGATCGCGGCCGGCCTCTACCGGCGGGCGCCGGGTGTCGCCCTGCTGCTGGTCTGGTTGGCCGGCGCCTACCAGGTGGTCGGGGGCGTCGAGATCATGCTCGTCGAGCTCGGGGTCATGGTGATCGCCTTCGGCACCGCCCGCTACGGCCGGACCGCCGTCCTGTGGGCGAGCGGCCTTTCGATCCCCGTCGGCGGCCTGATAGCGATGGTCTTCGTCCGGGCCAGCGGGTTCTCGATCGGTGAGTCCCTGATCTACCGGCTGCACGACGTGTTCTGGCCTCGCGGCATCACCGCGACGGGTGCGTACGCCGTCGTGGCGCTGATCGGCGCGGCGCTGCTGGTGGTCCCCTGGCTGGTCGGGCTGCTGCTGCGGGTCCGTGCGAAGGCGGGTGCGACCGAGGCGGCCCGGCAGGTCGCCGTACACGAGGCCGAGCAGGCGCAGGAGATCGCGGCACTGCGGGACCAGCAGGCCCGGATGGCGCGCGACGTACACGACGTGGTCGGCCACTCGCTCGCCGTGATCCTGGCACAGGCCGAGTCGGCACAGTTCCTCAAGGACTCCGACACGGTGGGGCTCAAGAAGACGATGGCCAACATCGCGACGTCGGCGCGGTCGTCGCTGCAGGACGTCCGGCAGGTGCTGTCGAGTACGTCGGGGCGGCCGGTCCAGGTCCGGCCCGGCGAGTTCACCCGGATCATCGAGGGGGTGCGGGCCAGCGGTCACGAGGTGCTGGCCAGCGAGGTCGGCGCCCCTCAGCCGCTGCCGCCCGAGCTCGATGTGGTCGCCGTACGCGTGCTGCAGGAGATGCTCACCAACGCGATCAAGCACGGCCGCCGCGACCAGCCGGTCGAGGTCGAGCAGCACTGGGACAACGACCTGCGGATCGAGGTCCGCAACGTGGTCGACGACCTCCCCGCCGGCGACGAGACGGTCGCGATCGCGGTCGACCACGCGGCCGGGCTGGGGATGGAGGGGATGCGCCGGCGGCTCGACTCGGTCGGGGGACGGCTCGACGTACGCCGCCGCGAGACGCCGGACGGGGAGACCTTCACCGTGACCGCGTGGGTGCCCCTACGATCCACGACATGACCGAGCCGATCCGCGTCGTGCTGGTGGACGACCAGGAGCTCTTCCGAGCCGGTGTCGGCGTGATCGTCGACGCGCAGGAGGACATGGAGGTCGTCGGCTCGGCCGCGGACGGCGCGGAGGGGGTGCGGCTGGTCGACGAGCTGGCGCCCGACGTCGTACTCATGGACATCCGGATGCCAGAGCTCGACGGCGTCGAGGCCACCCGGCAGATCTTCGCGCCCGAACGGGTGGCCCGGCGGCGTACGCCGGTGCGGGTGATCGTGCTGACCACCTTCAACCTCGACGACCGGGCCGCGACCGCGATCCGGCACGGCGCCAGCGGCTTCCTGCTCAAGGACACCACTCCGGTGCTGCTCCGCGACGCCATCCGCACCGTGTACGCCGGCAACGCGGTTCTCGCGCCCACCGACCTGTCCACCCTGCTGGACGGGCAGTTCCGAGCCCGTCAGCCCGTGCCCGCCGGCTATGCCCTGCTGACCGAGAAGGAGCTCGAGGTCTTCGCCGCCGTCGCCCGCGGCCTCTCCAACACCGAGATCGCCGGCCTCGTCTTCGCCAGCGAGTCGACCGTCAAGACCCACGTCGGCGCCATCCTCCGCAAGCTCGACCTCCGAGACCGCGTCCAGATAGTCGTCTTCGCCCACCAACACGGCCTCGTCTGACTCTCGTTCCCCGCCGAAGTGGCGAGTTTGGCCCCGCGAAGTGGCAAGAATTGCCCGCGAAGTGGCGAGTTTGGCCCTTCGAGGCGGCAGAAATGGCCCCTAGCGGTCGGGCCGTTATCGCCACCTCGAGGGGCAATTTTCGCCACCTCGAGGGGCAACTTTCGCCACCTCGGCGCGGGTGGGGACTTCAGAAGCCGAGCTTGCGGGGGCCTTCGGCGGCGGACCGTACGACGGCACCCTTGTCGCGGGCCAGGTCGGCCAGCGAGCGCTCGTAGTCGACCAGCTTGGCCTGCAGGTCGGCGTCGGACGTGCCGAGGATCCGGGCGGCCAGGATGCCGGCGTTCTTGGCGTTGCCGATCGCGACCGTGGCCACCGGGATGCCGCCGGGCATCTGCACGATGGAGAGCAGCGAGTCGAGGCCGTCGAGGTACTTGAGCGGCACGGGTACGCCGATCACCGGCAACGGAGTCACCGACGCCACCATCCCGGGCAGCGCGGCCGCTCCCCCGGCGCCGGCGATGAGCACCTTGAGCCCGCGGCCGGCCGCCTCTTTGCCATAGTCGAGCATCTCCTGCGGCATCCGGTGCGCCGACTTCACGTCGGCCTCCCAGCGGATGCCGAGCTCGTCGAGGAAATCGGCCGCGGCCTTCATCACCGGCCAGTCGGAGTCGGAGCCCATCACGATGCCCACCACGGGTACGGCGGATCCGGCGTACTCAGTCACTGCTCAACTCCGTCGGTTCCAGGGGCCATTTTCGCCACTTGGCAGGGCCGTTCTTGCCACTTCGCGGGGCCAAACTCGCCACTTCGCGGGGCCATTCTTGCCACTTCGCGGTCACTCGCTTTCGTTGCCGAGGTCGCCGCGGAACCAGGCGGCGGCGTGCCGCGCGCGCTCCAGGCAGTCCTCGAGGTCGTCGCCGTAGGCGTTGACGTGGCCGACCTTGCGGCCGGGCTTGAGCTCCTTGCCGTAGAGATGCACCCGCAGGAACGGGTCGCGGGCAAGCGCATGCGGGTAGCCGTCGTACAGCCGGCCGGCCTCGGAGTCGCCGCCGAGGATGTTGACCATCACCGTCCATCGGGCCCGCGGCGCCGGCGAGCCGAGCGGCAGGTCCATGACGGCGCGCAGGTGGTTCTCGAACTGCGAGGTCACCGCGCCGTCCTGGCTCCAGTGGCCGGTGTTGTGCGGGCGCATCGCGAGCTCGTTGACCAGCACCCGGCCGTCGTTGGTCTCGAACAGCTCCACCGCGAGTACGCCGGTCACGTCCAGCTCACCCGCGATCGTCAGCGCGATCTGCTGCGCCTCGCCGGCCAGCGCGGGCGCGAGGTCCGGGGCGGGGGCGACCACCTCGAGGCAGATGCCGTCCTGCTGGGTCGAGGCGACCACCGGGTACGCCGCCGCCTGCCCGCTCGGCGACCGCGCCACCAGCGCCGACAGCTCGCGCCGGAAGTCGACCAGCTCCTCGGCCAGGATCTGGGCTCCGGTGGCAGCCGCGGTCGCGAAGGCGTCGGCGCAGTCGGCGGTCGACCCGACCACCCAGACACCCTTGCCGTCGTACCCACCACGACTCGTCTTCAGCACCGCCGGGAAGCCGAAGGCGGCGACCTCGGCGGGCGTGGTCACCAGCGCATGCCGCGGAGACGGTACGCCGAGCTCGTCGAGCCGGGCCCTCATCACGGCCTTGTCCTGCGCGTGCACCAGCGCATCGGGCCCGGGCCGCACCGCGATGCCCGCCGACTCCAGCGCGTGCAGGTGCTCGGTCGGCACGTGCTCGTGGTCGAAGGTGACCACAGCGCAGCCGTCGGTCACTTTCACCAGGGTGTCGAGGTCGCGGTAGTCGCCGACGAGATGGTCGGGGATCACCTGGGCCGCGGAGACCCCCTCGGCCTCGGCCAGCAGCCGCAGCGGCAGGCCGAGCGCGATCGCCGGCTGCGCCATCATCCGGGCGAGCTGTCCGCCTCCGATCACCGCGAGCGTCGGGGAGAGGGGCGAAGTCACGGAGACAGGTTAGTCGGGACCTTGAGTCGGCCGTGGCTCGGTCTCGAACCGAAGCCCCTCACCCCGGACCGTGGTGATCAGGGTCGGCCGCTTGGCGTCGTCGCCGAGCTTGCGGCGTACCCACCCCAGGTGTACGTCGATGGTCTTGGACGAGGTGTAGAACGTGGTGTCCCAGACCTCCCTCATCAGGTCCCCGCGCGACACGACCCGACCCGCCCGTGCGATCAGCGCATGCAGCAGGTCGAACTCCTTGCGCGACAAGACCACCTCGCGATCCCCGCGCCACACGCGTCGCGAGGCGGGATCGACCCGTACGTCCTGCACCTCCACTGGCCCACCATAGAAATCTGCGGCGTTCCGCGCGGGGAAACGTCGAAATTGCCCAATAGTGACGAATGCCGCGAAGGCGACAAACTGGCCTCAGTGCCGGCGTACCGTCACCGGCTCGACGATGCCGAAACCGCGCAGCGGCCGGCCGGGCAGCCGCCGGGTCTCGAACTTGGACGCCGGCAGCATCTTGGCCGTCGTCTCGTCGATGATCACCCGGTTGCGCCGGGCGACGGTCGTCAGTCGGGCGGCCAGGTTGACCGGCGGCCCGAACACGTCGCCGAGCCGCATCACGACCGCGCCCGACGCCAACCCCACGCGTACGTCGGGCAGCCGGCCGTCGCGACCGATCACCTCGATGATCCCGTCGGCGGTGTCGAGGGCCCGGACCGGGTCGTCGTTGATGAAGAGCACCGAGTCGCCCAGGCTCTTGATGGCCCGCCCGTGGTTGGCCGCGATCACGTCGTGCACCCGCGACTCGAAGACCTCGACCAGGTCGCCGAGCCCCTCCTCGTCCATCTCGTTGGAGAGCGCGGTGAAGGCGACCAGGTCGGCGAACCCGACCGTGACCTCGGTCGTGCTCGCCTCGTCCTGGTCACCGACGAGCGTCTCCGCCCGGGCCAGCGCCGCGGCGAGGTGCCGGCGCCAGGCGTAGATGAGCAGCGACTCGAAGGGCTTGCCCAGCTGCTCCAGCAGGTCGACCGTCATGTCGATCCGGCTGCGCTCGGCGTCGTCCGCGTGCGCGGCCAGAGCGGGTACGACGGTCGCGGTCTCCCAGTCCGCGAGCCGGGCCATCGTCTGCCCGACCGCGCGCGTCATGTTGAGCGCGGTGTCGGAGTCGACGACACCGGTGTCCACCAGCTGCACGAGAGTGCTGACCGCGGCGGCGTCGGCCTCGGTGAAGAGCATCTCCCCCTGCAGCTCCGGGAACCCGAGCGCCCGCCACAGCCGGCGGGTCAGCGCCAGGTCGGCGCCACTGAGCCGGGCTACCTCGACCGCGTTGAGCCGGGCCTCTTCTCCGAAGATCACCCGCTCCAGGTCCGCCTGCGTCGAGCGGGCGGGCTGATCAGGTTCCGTCATGGTCACCCGTGTGGATGTCGTGCAGGAGCTGGCTGACCTGGCGGTGCACCGCCTCGGCGCGCGGGATGTCGTGGAGCCGAACCTGGCCGTTGGTGCTGGCGTCGCTGACCAGCAGGGTGCCGCAGCCGAGCAGCCGGTCGAGCAGGTCGCGCTCGTAGGCGACGTCGCTGATCCGGGTCAGCGGGATGTCGTGGCCGCGCCGGGTCACGATGCCGCTGCGGGTGATCAGCCGCCGGTTGGTGATGGTGTACGTCGCCGACAGCCACGACAGGAACGGGCGGACGACGTACCACACCACCACGACGGCCAGCAGCACCCAGATCACCAGTCGCGGGATGCCACCGCCGGCGTCGCCGATCAGGCTGCCGAAGAACACCCCCACCGCCAGCGATAGGACGAGTACGAGCAGAGGCACGATGAGTGCCTTCGCGTGGGTGCGCGTGCTGACGACGATGTGCTCGCCGTCGTTCAGGAGCTTGCTGGAGATGGCCACCGGGGAATCATGTCATTCCGTGGCCGCGCGCACGTGAACCACGTCACCCGCACCCACCGCGACCTCGCCCGTGGTCGCCTCGACGAGCAGCCGGCCGCTGCCGTCGATGCCGGCCGCCCGGCCGGTCAGCTCCACGTCGCCGGGCAGCGCGACCCGCACCTCGCGGCCGATCGTGGCGCAGCGCTCGGAGTAGCGGTCGCGCAGCCACTCGTCGCCACCGGCCAGCCATGCGTCGTAGCCGCGCTGCAGAGAGTCGAGTACGCCGCGGAACAGGTCGGTGCGGTCGATCTCGATCCCGGCCAGCGCCAAGGAGGTCGCCGTCTCGACCGGCAGCTCCTCGCGGGTGGTCGACACGTTGATCCCGATCCCGACGATCGCGGCCGCGCCGGTGGGGGTGTCGACGCGTTCGACCAGGATGCCCGCCAGCTTCAGGTCGTCGACGAGTACGTCGTTGGGCCACTTCAGGTCGACCCGGCCGGGTGGGAGGGCGTCGGCCACCGCGAGACCGGCGTACAAGGGGAGCCAGGGCCAGCGCTGCGCCTCCAGCGTCGGCCGGAGCAGCAGCGAGAACGTGAGCGCGGCCCGGTCGGGCGTCTCCCAGGTGCGGTCCAGGCGGCCCCGGCCGGCGGTCTGGTGCTCGGTCGCCAGCACCTGCGGCGCCGCGCCGTTGCGGGCCCGGTCGGAGAGCAGGGCGTTGGTGGATCCGGCCTCGGCCAGGATCTCGACGGGCCAGGGTGCGTCGGTGAGTCGGGCCACATCGAGTGGTGGGCGGCGTACGGAGTCCTCGGTCATACGCACTAGATTGACCGACGAACACCTAGGAGGCCAGAGCGTGAGCGCCGAGCAGCAGACCAGCCCAGACATCGACATCCACTCCACCGCGGGCAAGCTCGCCGACCTCGAGCACAAGCTCGACGAGGCCGTGCACGCAGCGTCCGCGAAGGCGGTCGAGAAGCAGCACGCCAAGGGCCGCAAGACCGCCCGCGAGCGGATCGCGATGCTCTTCGACGAGGGTTCGTTCGTCGAGCTCGACGAGCTGGCCCGGCACCGCTCGACCAACTTCGGGCTCGAGAAGAACCGCCCGTACGGCGACGGCGTGGTCACCGGCTACGGCACCATCGACGGCCGCCAGGTCTGCGTGTTCTCCCAGGACTTCACCATCTTCGGCGGCTCGCTGGGCCAGGTGTACGGCGAGAAGATCTGCAAGGTCATGGACCTCGCGATCAAGACCGGCTGCCCGATCATCGGCATCAACGAGGGCGCCGGCGCCCGGATCCAGGAGGGCGTCGTCTCGCTCGGCCTGTACGGCGAGATCTTCCGCCGCAACGTGCACGCCAGCGGCGTCATCCCCCAGATCTCGATGATCATGGGCTCCTGCGCGGGCGGCCACGTCTACTCCCCCGCGGTCACCGACTTCACGATCATGGTCGACGGCACCTCCAACATGTTCATCACCGGCCCCGACGTCATCAAGACCGTCACCGGCGAGGACGTCACCATGGAGGAGCTCGGCGGCGCCCGGACCCACAACACCAAGTCCGGCAACTCGCACTACATGGCCGCCGACGAGGAAGACGCGATCGAGTACGTCAAGGCGCTGCTCTCCTTCCTCCCCCAGAACAACCTCGACGAGCCGCCGTCGTACGACGAGGAGGCCGTGCTCGACTTCACCGACGTCGACCGGGCCCTCGACACGCTCATCCCGGACAGCCCCAACCAGCCCTACGACATGCACGAGGTCGTCCGTGCGGTGCTGGACGAGGAGGACTTCCTCGAGGTCCACCCGCTGTTCGCGCCCAACATCGTGGTCGGCTTCGGCCGGGTCGAGGGCCGCCCGGTCGGCGTGGTCGCCAACCAGCCGATGCAGTTCGCCGGCACCCTCGACATCGACGCGTCCGAGAAGGCCGCGCGCTTCGTCCGCACCTGCGACGCGTTCAACATCCCGGTGCTGACGTTCGTCGACGTACCCGGGTTCCTCCCCGGCACCGACCAGGAGTGGACCGGCATCATCCGCCGCGGCGCCAAGCTGATCTACGCGTACGCCGAGGCCACCGTCCCGCTGGTCACGATCATCACCCGTAAGGCCTACGGCGGCGCGTACGACGTCATGGGCTCCAAGCACCTCGGCGCCGACATCAACCTGGCCTGGCCGACCGCGCAGATCGCGGTGATGGGTGCGCAGGGTGCGGTCAACATCCTCTACCGCAACGAGCTGCGCGAGTCCCCCGATCCCGACGCCCGTCGCGCCGAGCTGATCGAGGAGTACGACGACACGCTGGCCAACCCGTACCAGGCCGCCGAGCGGGGCTACGTCGACGCCGTGATCACGCCGCACGAGACCCGCGTCGAGATCGTCCGGGCGCTGCGGCTGCTGCGCTCGAAGCGCGAGATCCTGCCGGCCAAGAAGCACGGGAACATCCCGCTGTGAGCGAGACTCCCGAGGTTCCGGCTGCTCCGTTGCTGCGGATCGTCAAGGGCGACCCGACCCCGGAGGAGGTGGCCGCCCTGGTCGCGGTCGTCTCCTCCCTCGGCGCGCCCGCTGCCCCGGCCCCGCGTCGTACTCCCGCCTGGTCGGCACACCACCGCAAGCTGCGTCATACGCACCCGCACGGCCCCGGTGGCTGGCGGGCCAGCGGCCTCCCCCGCTGACCTACGTCTCGCGACAGCGGTGGGCTAGGACTGGCTTCTGTCGCGCTGCGGCCCAGTGGTCGGCGATGCCGGTCTATCGGATCGGGCGGGCGGCGGGTCCGAGAGTTACCGGGATCACCTCCGTCACTGCACAACAGGTGATCGCCGTAACTCCGGCGGCCCCCGCTGCCCGCCGCGAAAACACGTGGGCCGGCGGCGCGCGGGGCCCTATCGTCGGCGGGGTGACCCGACCCATTGACGACCGCTGCGAACAGTTCGTCGAGGAGTACGCCGCCCTCGACCCGATCACCGCCACGTACGCCGGCATCGCCGGCTACGACGACCGGCTGCCGGATCTCTCCCCCGACGGCTTCGCCGCTCGCGAGGAGCTGATCCGGGCCGCGCTGGCCGACGTCGAGGCCGCCGTACCCGCCGACGAGCGCGCGGCGGTCGCTCGCGACGCGTTCGTCGAGCGGCTGGGCCTCGACGTCGAGATCGCCGACGCCGGGAAGTCCCGCTCGCACGTGTCCGTCATCCACAGCGGCCTCCACCAGCTCCGCGAGGCCTTCGACCTGATGCCCACCGCCAGTGAGCGGGACTGGGCCGACATCGACGCCCGGCTCGCCGGCATCCCCGAGGCGCTCGACGGCTACCGCGCCACCCTCCGCGACGAGGCCGTCGCCGGCCGCGTCGTCGCCCAGCGGCAGTACGTCGAGGTGGCCGGCCAGGTGCGCAGTTGGACCGGGCAAGAGGGAGATGGAGGGGACTTCTTCGCTCAGCTGGCCGCCCGGGCGACCGAGGCGACCGAGGTGGCCGAGACAGCCGAGTCGGTGCCGGCGACACTGCGGGAAGACCTGGCCCAGCACGCGGCCGCGGCCTCGGCGGCGTACGCGGACTTCGGGCGGTTCCTGGAGTCGGAGCTGGCGCCGCTCGGCCGGGAGAAGGAGGCGGTGGGCCGGGAGGAGTACGCGCTGGCCAGCCGGCAGTACCTCGGGGCCGAGGTCGACCTCGAGCAGACCTACCTGTGGGGCTGGGAGGAGCTCAAGCGGCTCTCCGACCAGATGCGCGCCACGGCCGGGCAGATCAAGGCGGGCGCGACCGTCGACGAGGCGGTGGCGTACCTGGACGCAGACCCGGCCCGCAAGATCGCGGGCAAAGAGGCCTTCCGCGACTGGATGCAGGAGCTGGCCGACCGCACCGTCGCCGAGCTCGCCGACGTGCATTTCGACATCCCGGAGCCGATCCGCCGGATCGAGTGCCGGATCGCCCCGACCAACGACGGCGGCATCTACTACACGGGGCCGTCGGAGGACTTCACCCGCCCCGGGCGGATGTGGTGGTCGGTGCCCGACACCGTCACCGAGTTCTCGCCCTGGCGCGAGGTGACCACGGTCTACCACGAGGGCGTGCCCGGCCATCACCTCCAGGTGGCCCAGACGGCGTACCGGCACGACCTGCTCAACCGCTGGCAGCGGCTGCTCTGCTGGGTCAGCGGCCACGGCGAGGGCTGGGCGCTGTACGCCGAACGGCTGATGGACGACCTCGGCTACCTCGCGGACCCGGCGGACCGGCTCGGCATGCTCGACGGGCAGTCGTTCCGCGCGGCCCGGGTGATCGTCGACATCGGGCTGCACCTGGAGCTGGAGATCCCGAAGGACAACCCGTTCGGCTTCCACCCGGGCGAGACGTGGACGCCGGAGCTGGTGCTGGAGTTCATGCGCCAGCACTGCCGGATGGACGACGCGTTCCTGCGGTTCGAGGTGAAGCGGTACCTCGGCTGGCCGGGCCAGGCTCCGTCGTACAAGGTGGGCGAGCGGATCTGGCTGGAGGCCCGCGACGAGGCGAAGGCCCGGCACGGCGCCGACTTCGACCTCAAGGCCTTCCATCGGGCCGCGCTCGACCTGGGGTCGATAGGGCTCGACCCGCTGCGGGCCGCGCTGGCCCGGATCTGAAGCGTCGACGGCGAGGCGTCGGGTTCAGCCCGCCAGTCGTCGGGCGGGATCGAAGCCGAAGGGTTCGAGCACCCGTGGCTTCCGCCCGCTGGTGACGAACTCGATGAGCGCCGAGGCGGTCGTCGGGGCCAGGGTCACGCCGAGCATGCCGTGCGCCGTGGCGACGTAGGCGTTGTCGACCCCGGGCACCCGGTCGATCAGGGGCAGGCCGTCGGGCACCATCGGCCGGCCCCCGACCCAGGGGCTGTCGATCAGTCCGATGAGCTCGTCGTTGCGCTCGAACCAGTCACCCAGGTAGTGCCTGCTGGCGTTCGCGATGGCCTCCACCCGGCGCCAGTCCAGCCGGAGGTTGTTGCCGGAGAACTCCATCGTGCCGGCGATCCGCGTCGACGATCCCAGCGGCGACACCGCGACGTGCTTGTCGCCGAGGTAGAGCGGGCGACGCGGCGGGACCGCCAGGTTCACGGAGAAGCTGTAGCCCTTGCCCGCCTGTATCCGCACCGAAACACCGAGCCAGGCCAGCACGTCCGCCGACCAGGTGCCGCTCGCCACGACCACGTGGGTGCAGTCGAGCGTCTCCCCGTCGACCAGCACGGCCCGCACCCGGCCGTGCTCGACGACGAAGCCGGACACGCTGCGGCGCTCGCTGATCGCGACGTCCAGCATCCTCAGCCGCGCGACCAGGGACTCGACGAGGGACAGCGGGTCGACCAGGCCTTCGTCCTCGACGAGATACCCGGCGCGGACCCGGGATCCACGCAGCGACGGCTCGAGGCCGGCGATCTCCGCCCCGGTCAACGGCTGTGCCGGCACGCTGAACCTCCCTCCCGCGATCGAGCGTTGCAGCGCCAGCATCCGGAGCGCTTCGCCCTCGTCAAGGAAGGCATGCACCAGGCCGGGATGGGTCAACGTCGTGTCGACCCCGTCGCCGCGCCACTTCTCGTACTGCGCGGCGGCCTGCTCACCGAGGCTCGCCAACGCGGCCGCCCCACGGGCGAACGCGGTCCTGCCGCAGAACTTGCGGAACTCGTACAACCAGCGCAGGAACCGGGGCGACATCGACGGCCGCACGTAGAGCGGCGAGTCTGCCCGGCCGATGGACCGCAGCGCGGCCCGGACCGAGTCCGGGGACGGCACCGGGAAGCAGTGGCTCCGGGTCACCCAACCGGCGTTGCCCGCCGAGGAGCCGGTGCCGATCGTGGACCTGTCGACCACGTGGACCTGATGTCCCGCGGAGGCCAGCTCGTACGCACAGGCCAGCCCGACGATCCCGCCACCGACGACGACGCTTGCATCGGCAGTCATCACGCGCCGCTCGAGGCGCTGAGGAACGCGCGGGTCCGCGGCTCTCTGGGTGCACCTATCACCTCACCGGGCGGGCCTTGTTCGACGATGTACCCGGCGTCCACGAAGACGACCTGGTCGGAGATCTGCTGGGCGAACGGCACCTCGTGGGTGACGATGACCATCGTCATGCCACCCTCGGCAAGTTCGCGCATCACGGTCAGCACCTCGCGAGTCGATTCCGGGTCGAGTGCCGAGGTCGGCTCGTCGAAGAGCAGTGCCGTCGGATTCAGGGCAAGCGCCCGTGCGATCGCAACGCGTTGCTGCTCCCCGCCGGACATCTGGTCGGGGAAGGCCATCGCGCGGTGAGCGAGACCAACTCGACGGATGAGGCGTACGGCGGTCTCGATCGCCTGGTCCTCGGAGATGCCGGCAGCCTTCGTCTGCGCGAGGATGACGTTCTCGATAGCCGTGAGGTGAGGGAACAGGTTGAACCTCTGAAAGACCATCCCGACCTTCTGCCGCAGTCGGGCGAGATCCCTGACGACCACTCGACCGTCCGAGACGACCGGGTCGCCCGCGATCCTGATGTCGCCCCCGCTCGGGATCTCGAGCAGATTGATGCAGCGAAGGAGCGTGCTCTTACCGCCACCACTCTGGCCCAGGATGGTGAGTATCTCGCCCGCTCGGACGTCGACATCGACGGAGTGCAGCACCGTCGCCGGGCCGAACGACTTGCTCAAGTTGCGGACCTCGATGAGCGCGCTCATGAGACCGCACCTGCCGCGAGGAGTGCCCTGGTCTTGCGGACCCGGCGACGACGCCCGGGCGTCAGGGGCGTTCCGGCGCGCACCCTGCGTTCGAGCAGCAGCAGCAGCTGGGACAGCGGATAGCACACGGCGAAGTAGATCGCGGCGATCACCAGGTAGACCTCCATCGCCCTAAACGTCTGCGACGCGATGAGCTGCGCCTGGCTCATCAGCTCGCCGGCGGCGATCGTCACCAGCAACGAGGTCGATTTGAGGAGGTCAACCAGCATCGTCGCCGTCCCGGGCAGGGCCAGCCGCAGCGCCTGCGGCATGATCACCTGGCGGAACGAGCGCATTCGGCTCATGCCAAGCGCCTGCGCACCCTCCTGCTGGCCGGGTGGCACCCCGCCGAGAGCCGCGCGGAAGGTCTCCGACAGGTAGGCCGCGTAGAAGATCACCAGACTGAGCGAGCCGGCAGCCAGCGCACTCAGGCGCACGCCGGTCGACCCCAGGCCGAAGTAGGTGATGAAGATGATGGCCAGCAACGGGATGTTCTTGAACAGCTCGGTGTAGAGAGCCGCCGGGAGGCGAACGACTCGGGTGTGACTTCGCCGCATCAGCGCCAGGGCCAGTCCGAGCAACACGGCGCCGACGAATCCCAGGACCGTGTACTCCAACGTCTTCCCGAGCGCGGAGAACAGATCCGATCTGTAGAGATCCCACTCGACCTTCATGACGTCGACTCCGGGGCCTTCCAGTCTGCCGGACGGTCGACGCCCTGACGGGACGTGGACATCTCCGGCGTCGGCACGAGGAACTCCTCGGGGTCCCCGCCGTACTTCTTGATGAGCTCGGCCAGCTCGCCCTTCTGGTACATCGCGTCGATCTCCTTCGAGAGCGCAGCCTCGAGCTTGGGCTCCTGCTTGGCCACGTAGAAGCTCACCTGGTACGGCGCGAGGTACTCCAGCGCCGGCACGGCCTTGATCTGCTCCGCTGTCGGCGGGGTGAGGTACTCGGTCGTGAAGTCGAAGTCGGGACGCTTGGCCTTGGCGTCGATGATGATCAACGGGTCCAGGAAGCCCGCCTGGATCCGCCCGGACGACAGGTCGTTGAAGACGCCGTTCGCGTCGGGGTAGGCGTGCAGCTTCGCGCCCGGAATTGCCTGGATCGACTTGACCCACACGTACCCGGTGACCGTGCCGAGATCCTTGCCCTCCAGGTCGGCGATGGTGCTGTAGGTCTCGGACCCGTGCACGGCCATGGCTGGCGGCGAGTAGTAGGCGGGGTCCGTGAACAGTCCCTCCTTCTGTCGGTCCTCGGACCAGGCGATGCCGCCGATGGCGATGTCGACCCGGCGGGACTGGACGCCACCGAGCATGCCGTTGAAGTCGGTCAGCTGCGGCTGGACCTCGAGACCGAGCTTCTCCGCAGCGGCATTCAGGATGTCGCTGTCGAGTCCGGTGAGCTTGCCCCCTTCGACCGAGGTGTACGGCGCGTACGGTTGCACCGCGACGCGGATCACGCCGGGTTCGATCGTGTCCAGTCCCTTCGCTTCGGGCGAGACCTCGTCACCTCCTCCACAAGCTGCCAACGCGGCGACGCACAGGCCGCTGACCATGCCAAGACCGACTCGTCGGGAGAGACTGTTGAAGCGCATCGGGTCACCTTCTCGTTGAGGAGTTGAGCCGTGAGTCTAGGTCCGCATCTCGGTGGCAAGCATCGGTCAATCCGTATGAATATCTAGCGCTGTATGGCCTGTGAATCGTACGGTTCGTCCATGTCGTCGCCCGTTTACGCTGCCCCCGAGTCAGGCATCCTGACGCCCGCCCTCGCCCAGGAGATTGCCGGCGACACCAGCGCGATCATCGGGCTCAACATCATCATCACCGACGCCAACGGCATCGTGATCGGCAGCGGTGACCAGACCCGTGTGGGCACCTTCCACGAGGCGTCCCTGGAGGTCGTCGAGACCCAGACCGCCGCCGCACACAACGCCGAGGAGGCGCGCCTGCTGACCGGTGTGCGTCCCGGGATGACGCTGCCGATCGTGCACGACGGGACCGCGGTGGGAACCGTCGGGATCACCGGAACGCCCGCGCAGGCGCGTCGCTTCGGCCTGGTCGTCAAGCGACAGACGGAGATCCTCCTCGAGGAGGCCGTGCTGCTGCGATCCCGGATGACCAGGGAGCGGGTACTGGAGTCACTCCTGCGCGACCTGCTCACCTACGACGCCGACAACCCGGCCGACCTGCCGACGCGTGCTCTCGACTTCGGCTTCGATCTCGCCCTTCCCCGGCAGGCCATCGTGATCGAGGTGTCGTCGCCGGCGGGCTCGGGTGGCGTCGCGCCCCTGCGGATGGTGCGGGAAGTCTTCCACGGCTCCCAGGACATGTCGTGCTCGCTGTCGGCCGCTCGCCATGTCGTGCTGAGGAGTCAGCCGGAGGGCCGCCCCCCGCTCGGTCGGCACGAGCTGGTCGACCTGAGCGCCCGCATCGACGATCTCGTCGGCGGTACCTCGCGCGTGGGGGTGGGCGGTGTCGCCCGTGACGAGCGAGGCATCGCCGTGTCGTACGAGGAGGCGCTGATGGCGCTGCGGGTCGGGGCCTCGACCGGTCGGTCCTCGCCCCACGACATCGACGACCTCCGAGCCGAGCAGCTCCTGCTTTCGGTGCCCCGAGGGGTGCGGGCGCGCATCACCGCCGAGACGCTCCGCGGGCTGAGGGGCGACTGGGCGTCGACCCGAGCCACGGTCATCGCCTGGGTGGAGAGCGGCTTCGTCCTGGTCGACGCCGCTGCCGGCCTCAACATCCATCGCAACACCCTGGTCTACCGGCTCGGCCGGATCTCTGCGCAGACCGGGTGGCCGACGTCGGATCGCCGGCACTGGCTGGCCCTCTACCTCGCGTGTCTCGCGGACTCGCTCGACGCTGAGACCATCACTCGCGGCGACGCAGGCTTGACGACGCGGGTGGAGCGCCGGGCTCGGCACGGTTCACCGAGCACGGGAGACACAGGTCCGGTCGGGCCGAGGGCGGTCGGTTCGAAGACCGACCGCCCTCGATCCTGACTCATGCGTCCTGACGCACCCGGCCCGGCGCGAACATCGCCGCGACCACGGCGACGGCCACCGCTGCGGCACCGGTGAGCAGGGCGGGGCCGATGGCGCCGTCGTACCCGGTGGGCGAGATCTGGCCGCCGTTGCCCAGGAACACCGCGGTCAGCACCGCGACGCCGAGCGCGACGCCGAACTCACGCACGGTGGAGTTCGCCGAGCTGGCCATCGCGAAGTCGCTGTCCGGCAACCCGTCCAGCACCGCGGTGGCGCTCGGGGCGAAGGTCAGGCCCATGCCGACACCGGCCAGGATCAGGCCAGGCACGAACCCGCCGTACGCCGCCTCGGCCTCGGCCGCCGACGCCAGCCAGACCAGCGCGCCCATCTGCATCAGCAGGCCGGTCAGCAGCAGCACCCGGACACCGGTCCTCGCGGCCAGCACGCCGGCGATCGGCGCGACCACCATCGGCGCGGCGGTCCAGGGCAGCGTGCGCACTCCGGCCTCGAAGGGCGAGTAGCCCTGCACGACCTGGAGGTACTGCGCCAGCAGGAACACGGCACCGAACATCCCCAACGTGAAGGTCAGCCCGATCGCGTTGGCCGTCGAGAAGCCACGCGAGGAGAACAGCCGCAGCGGGAGTACGGCGTGGGCCCGGCCGCGAGCGTGGACGACGTACGCCGGCACCAGCAGCGCGGCGGCGACGAGCGGGATCAGCACCCGGCTCGAGCCCCAGCCGTCGTCGTTCCCGTGCACGATGCCCCAGATCCCGAGGAAGACCGCGCCGCCCAGCAGCAGCGTGCCGAACAGGTCGAGCCTGCGCCAGTCGCCCTTGGACTCGCGGACCGCGAACAGCATCAGGGGTACGGCGACGACCGCGACCGGCACGTTCAGCCAGAAGATCGCCTGCCAGTTGACGCCCTCGACGACCGCGCCGCCGATGACCGGGCCGAGCGCGACGCCCAGACCCGAGACGCCGCCCCAGATCCCGATCGCGGCGGAGCGCAGCTTCGGCGGGACCGCCTCGGCGAGCAGGGTCAGCGAGAGCGGCATGATCGCGGCCGCGCCGAGCCCCTGCACCGCACGAGCGGCGATCAGCGCACCGGCCGTCGTACTCAAGGCGGAGGCGATCGACGCGACGGTGAAGAGGGTGATCCCGGCCAGCATCACCCGGCGCCGGCCCAGCCGGTCGCCCAGCGTCGCGGCGGGAAGCATGAAGGTCGCGAAGGCCAGCGTGTAGGCGTTGAGGAACCACGCCAGCTGGCCGACCGACGCGTCCAGGTCGGCCCGTACCACGGGCAGCGCGCTGGTCATCACCAGGTTGTCCAGCGTGGCCATGAACATCGGGAGGGAGGCGGCCACGATGGCCATCCAGATCGGCGTACGCCGATCGACGGAGCGCGCGGCCGGGTCGCCAACGGGCTTCCCCGCCGACCGCTCCACATCAAGCGTAGTCATGACAGACTCCTTAGAAGGCATTGAATGATTACTTCGTGCTTCCACGTTAAGTAATCAAGTGATAATCTGTCAAGCATGAAACCGAAGACGAAGTCCCGAGCCACCCGGATGGGCGCCGAGGAGCGCCGCGAGCTGGTGCTGCAGGCCGCGACCCGCGCCTTCGGGAAGACCGGTTTCGCCGGCACCAGCACCGACGCGATCGCCCGCGAGGCCGGCGTGTCCCAGCCGTACGTCGTCCGCATCTTCGGCACCAAGCTCGACCTCTTCCTCGAGGTCTACAACCGGGCCTGCGCCCTGATCGCCGCCGCCTTCGAGGCGGTGCTCGACGCCGGGCCGTTCGACCCCGACAGCGACGACGACTGGGCCCGGCTGGGCGGGGCCTACACCGCGCTGCTCACCGACCGCGACTTCCTACTGGTGATGATGCACGGCTACTCGGCCGGGGCGATCGAGGAGATCGCGGCCGCCAGCCGGGATGGCATGGCGCGGGTCTTCCAGGTCATCAAGCGCACCGGCTGCACCGACGAGCGGGCGTGCGAGTTCATCGCGCACGGCATGCTGCTCAACGTGATGATCTCCATGGGCGCGCCCGCGCACCTCAAGGACTCCGACGCGCTGGCCGCCCTCACGGTCTGTGCCTTCGGCGAGGCGCTGGCGGCGGTCTCCTAGAGGCGCCCCGGTAGGTTTCCAGGCGTGAGAGCCGGGACGACGAACTCCATTGCCGATGTGCCGGGTATCCGGGTCGGCCAGGCCCAGCGAGTGGGTGAGGGCTGGCTGACGGGCACGACCGTCGTACTCCCGGGGCCGGAGGGTGCGGTGGCGGGCGTCGACGTGCGCGGGGGCGGGCCGGGGACCCGAGAGACCGACGTACTCGATCCGCGCAACCTGGTCGAACGCGCCCACGCGATCGTGCTCAGCGGCGGCTCGGCGCTCGGGCTCGCGGCGGCCGACGGGGTGGCGCGGGCGCTGTTCGCGGACGGGATCGGCTACCCGATGGGCGAGCCCGGCGAGGTGGTGCCGATCGTGCCGGCCGCGATCCTCTACGACCTGGGCCGCGGCGGCGTCTTCGGCAACGCGCCCGACGCAACGCTCGGCGCGGAGGCGTACGCCGCGGCCGGCTCCGATGTGATCCTCGGTTCGGTCGGGGCCGGGACCGGCGCCAAGGCCGGCGGCCTCAAGGGCGGGGTCGGCTCGGCGTCGGCCGTGCTGGATGACGGTACGACGGTCGGCGCGCTGGTCGTGGTCAACGCGATCGGCTCCTGCGTGGACCCGCGGACCGGCGAGCTGTACGCCGCGGCGTACTGCCTCGAGGGTGATCTGCCGCCTCTCTCCCCGCCCGCGCCCGCCGAGCTCGAGGCGGCCCTGGCCGCGGCCGACCCGACGACGCTGGGCACCCTGGCCACCACCGTCGGCGTGATCGCCACCGACGCGACCCTCACCAAGGCCCAGTGCGCGAAGGTCTCCGGCATCGGCCATGACGGGCTGGCCCGGGCGATCCGGCCGGTGCACACGATGTACGACGGCGACACGCTCTTCACCCTGGCGACCGGCGGCCGCGGGGCGCCCGAGCCGGCCGCCTTCCACCCCGCCTTCCACGCCCTGCTCGACGCCGCCGGCGACTGCGTCACCCGAGCGGTGGCCCGGGCGATGCTGACCGCCGAGTCGGCGGGCGGGATGCGCTCCTACCGCGACGCCTTCCCCAGCGCACTTGGTGCGGAGGCCGACCGATGATGCTGCCCCGCGCCGTGCTCGACGGCGTCGTGGCCGGCGAGGTCGATCTCGCCTTCCGCCGCTGGACCCGACAGATGCACGTCCCGGGCGGCACCCAGCGGACAGCGGTGGGCGTGATCTCCTTCGACGAGGTGGAGGTGGTCGACCCCGACTCCATCACCAAGGAGGAAGCACGCCGCGCCGGCATGGAACTCGGCCGGCTCCGCGAGGTGCTCGGCCGCAAGCCCGGCGACGTCTACCGGATCCGGCTCAGCTGGGCCGGGGCCGACGCCCGGGTGGCCTTGCGCGAACGAGCCCGGCTCACACCACGACAGCGCGACGAGATCGTGGCGACCCTCGCGGCAATGGATGCCCGAAGCAGGCGCGGCCCGTGGACCCGCCAGCACCTGGAGCTGATCGAGGCGCGGCCCGCCGAGCTGGCGGAGACCATAGCGGCCAGCATCGGTCGGGAGAAGCTGCCCTTCAAGGCGGACATCCGGCGGCTCAAGGAGCTCGGCCTTACCGAGAGCCTGCGGCCCGGGTACCGTCTCTCGCCGCGCGGGCGCGCCGTACTGCGGCACCTCCGCAAGAGCCCCGAGTCGTAGGGCGGCCCACAGAGGTCGGCACGGTCGTGCCCCTGAGGACGCGCCCGAGCGCGTCCTGGGCCGCACGACCGCTTAACCTCTCCTCGTGACCCACCTCGTCCTCGCCTCCGCGTCCCCCGCTCGCCTGGCCACGCTGCGTTCGGCCGGCGTCGAGCCGACTGTGATCGTCAGCGGTGTCGACGAGTCGCAGGTGGACGGGCTGCCGCCCGCCGAGCTGGCGCTGCAGCTGGCCGAGCTGAAGGCGGCCGCGGTCGCCGGGCGGTCCGACCTGCCGGCGGAGGCGGTCGTGCTCGGCTGCGACTCGCTGCTCGAGCTCGACGGTCGGGCACTGGGCAAGCCGGAGACGGCCGAGGACGCCGTACTCCGGTGGAAGTCGATGCGGGGGCGGACCGGCGTACTCCATACCGGGCATGCGCTGCACGACACCGTCACCGGGGCGGTGGCGGCCGCGACGGCGTCCACGGTCGTGCGCTTCGCGGACCTGACGGTCGAGGAGATCGAGGCGTACGTCGCCACCGGCGAGCCGTTGCAGGTGGCCGGCGCGTTCACCGTCGACGGCCTCGGTGGGGCGTTCGTGACCGGGATCGAGGGCGACTACCACAACGTGGTCGGGGTCAGCCTGCCGCTGCTGCGCGACCTGCTCGGCGAGCTCGGCCACACGTGGATCTCACTCTGGCCGCGCTGACAGGGCCGGCTCGGGCTGGTGGTGGATGTTGAAGACCAGTGTCCGGAAGAGATAGAACCGCGCCACCATCCCCATCGACAGCCCGATCACGTTGGCGGACAGGTTGTCGCTGATCGGGTCCTCGAAGCCGAACAGGTGCCGGCTCACCCACAGGCAGCCGACCGGCAGGGTCATGGTGACCGCGTTGATGGCGAAGTACGCCGTCCGGCCGCCGTCCGGGTGCGCCGTACGCCGCTCCGCGAAGACCCACGAACGGCTGCCGCGATAGCTGATCAGCATGCCCACGGTGTTGGCGACGACGTACGCCGAGATCGGGTGCCGGCTCATCGGCGCGTGCAGGCCGACGGGGAACCCGTGCACCAGGTAGTTGAAGATCACGAACGCCACCAGGGTGGCCACCCCGCCGACGGTGACGAACTTGGCGAGCTCGGCGGTCAGCCGGCGCCAGCGGGTCCCCATGACGGACAGGCTAACCCGATCGCCCCAATCGTCGGAAAGCCGCTCTCGCTAGAGAGCCAGATCCCGAACCAGGCACGGCATCGGTCCAGACAGCTGCTCAACAGCGGACAGCAGTCACATGAGCGCAGCCAGCTGCGCCCTGGTCGGGACGTAGGGCTGGAACCGCAGGCGCAGGCCCGCCTCCTCCGGCGTCCGGTTGCCCTTCTTGCCGTTGCAGGACTCGCAGGCCGCGACGCAGTTCATCCACGCCCACGTCCCGCCGCGCGACCGGGGCAGCAGGTGGTCGATGGTCGACGCCTTCGCGCCGCAGTAGGCGCAGCGGTGACCGTCACGGATGAAGACCCCGCCCCGGTGCCAGGGTGCCGGCCGGTACATCCACTTCATGCGGACGTAGCGGATCAGCCGGATCACCCTCGGCCACGGGTGCGGCCCGATCGCCCGGTCCGGCTCGGCCTCCTCCACGATCGCGACCTCGCGGAAGAGCATCTTGACGGCCTGCTTGAACGACACCTTGCCGAGGGGCTCGTAGGAGGCGTTCAGCAGCGCCACAGTCGTTGCAGTCAACGCTGACACCTCCTTCCTGCAGTAGGTGGCTCCACTGTGATGGTAGGCCGGTTCCCGACTCATCCCTTCACGCACATGAGCGTGGTGAGCCGAGCGACGACCTCGACCAGGTCGGTCTGGGCCTCGATAACGGTATAGAGGTCCTTGTAGGCGCCGGGGATCTCGTCGACCACACCCGCGTCCTTGCGGCACTCCACGCCCGCGGTCTGGGCAACCAGGTCCTCGACGCTGAAGACCCGCTTCGCCTTCGGATCCGGCTCGGATCGCGCACTTGCGGATGACACGACCAGCTCGACGCCGTCGGAGAGGTCTCTTGGGCCACGTAGTTGTGGTGGGCCGAGATCTGCTCGCCGTACACATACGTCAAGGCCGCCCCTTCGAGACTGGTCTGCCGCGTTGGAGGCCGACGGCGGGAAAGAGATCTTCTGGAAGGTCTCGCTCGCTAAAGGTTCAGATCCCGAACCAGGCGCGGCATCGGTCCAGACCCCTGACTGTGAAGCCGCGCCCGCGCCCGGAGGCGTCCCACAGGTCGCGGGTGAGCCGGACGTGTTGCAGGGTGGCGATGCCCGACGGCGAGCGGATCACTGACAGCCCGTTGTCGGCGTACCCGATGCGGCGCGAGACGCCCAGTGACGCCGCGTTGTCGAGCCGCGCCGAGGAGATCGCGTGTTGAGCGCCGAGGTGGTCGAAGGCCAGGGTGAGTACGGCGGTCCGCATCGCCAGGCCGATCCCCTGCCCGCGGGCGGTGGTGGTCAACCACGAGGCGGAGTCGACGGTGCGAAGCAGAAGGAAGTCGTCCGCCTCGAGCGTCTGCAGGCCGACCAGCCGACCATGATGGACGACCGCGAAGTCGAGACACCACGAGGACGGCGACCAGGTGCCGCGGTGGCGCCAGATCCCTTGCCCCACGAGCCGGCGTCGGTCCGCAGCGGGGTCGAGTGAGTCGAAACGTTCGGCCCGGGGATCCTGCTCCACGTCGTCCGAGAAGATCCCGGCCAGCGCCTCGACCTCGACATCACGAACGGCGTGCAGCTCGAGGTCGTCCGATGTGATCGACAGGTCGAACAGGGGCCAGGTGTCCACAGGCGCAGCGTACGGCCGGAGTCGGAAGGGTGAACCGCTGCCCGGGGCCGAGCCCGACCCGGGCTACTCGACCGGGAGGCCGAGCCCGCGGGCGATCAGCATCCGCTGGACCTCGGAGGTGCCTTCGCCGATCTCGAGCACCTTGGCGTCACGGTAGAACCGCGCGACGGCGTACTCCTCCATGAAGCCGTAGCCGCCGAAGACCTGGGTGGCGATCCGGGTCGCGGTGACGGCCGACTCGGTGGCGTAGAGCTTGGCGACCGCGGCCGCCTGCTTGAAGTCCTTCGAGGAGGCGCCGGCGTCCTTCATCGCCGCGGCCTTGTAGGTCAGCAGCCGCGCGGCGTCGAGCATGACCTGCAGGTCGGAGATCTGGAAGGCGAGGCCCTGCTTGCGCCCGATGGGTACGCCGAAGGTCTGCCGCTCGCCGGCGTACTGGAGCGACAGGTCGAGGCAGGCCTGGATGCAGCCGACCGCCACGGCGGCGATCGCGACCCGGCCGTCATCGAGGGTGGCGAGGAACTGCGCGTAGCCCCGGCCGCGCTCGCCGAGGAGGTTCGCCTCGGGCACGCGGGCGTCGACGAAGGTCAGTGGGTGGGTGTCGGAGGCGTGCCAGCCGAGCTTGTCGTACGCCGGCTCGGCGGTGAAGCCGGGCGTGCCGGACGGCACGATGATCGTGGAGATCTCGGGCTTGCCGTTCTCGCTGACGCCGGTGCGGGCGGTGACGGTGACCAGCGAGGTGATCTCGGAGCCGGAGTTGGTGATGAACTGCTTCGCGCCGTTGACCACCCACTCGCCGCCGTCCAGCTCGGCCTTGGTCCTGGTGGCGCCGGCGTCGGAGCCGGCGCCCGGCTCGGTCAGGCCGAAGCCGGCCAGCTTCTCGCCGGCGACCAGGTCGGGCAGCCACTGCGCCCTCTGCTCGTCGGTGCCGTAGGTGAGGATCGGGTTGATGCCGAGGCCGACCGCGGCCTCCAGGGTGATGCCCATCGACTGGTCGACCCGGCTGATCTCCTCGATCGCCAGGCAGAGCGAGGTGAACGCGCCGTCCTCGCCGGTGAGCCCGGCGCCGCCGTACTCCTCGGGGGCGGTGAGGCCCATCAGCCCCAGCTTGCCCATCCGCTGCACCACGTCGACCGGGAAGTGGTGGTCGCGGTCCCACTGCGCGGCGTGCGGGGCGATCTCGGCCTCGGCGAACTCGCGGACGGTACGCCGGAACGACTCGTGCTCCGGCGACAGCTCGAACGACATGACGGCTTCTCCTCACGATGGGCTTACGCTGACGTGAACGTAAACCGCTGACGTAACGTCAGCGCAAGTCCGCCCTCGACTACTTGGCAGTCGACCATCCGAACCCGACTGCAGGGAGGCCGCCGTGGAACAGACCTGGACGATCAGCGAGCTGGCCTCCGACTACGACGTTACGCTCCGCACGATCCGCCACTACGAGTCGCTCGGCCTGCTCTCCCCCGAGCGCCGCGGCACCGCCCGGATCTTCCGCAACCGCGACCGGATCCGCCTCGAGCTGGTGCTCCGCGGCCGTCGGCTCGGCTTCTCGCTCGACGAGATCGCCCGGATCGTCAACATGTACGACGACCAGCCCGGCGAGGCGGGACAGCTCGAGTACCTGCTCGCCCAGATCGACGTACGCCGCGCCGAGCTGGCCGGCCTGCGCGCCGACATCGAGCAGACCGAGCGCGAGCTGGACGCCGTCGAGGCCCGGTGTCGCGAGGAACTGGCCCGCTTGGAGGGCTAGGGCGTGACACCGGGCCCGCGCGGATCAGCTCGTGTAGGGCACCCGCTGCCAGGTCAGCAGCGACGCCGAGCCGGGCTTGGTGACGGTGACCTTGAGCCAGTCCTTGTTGTTCGACGAGCCGTCGACGGTGACCCGGGTGAGGTTGTCGGCCGAGCCGTGCACGTCGTACGTCGTCAGCCACGGTGAGCCGGAGGCCAGCGGCTTGTCGGTGTTGTAGACGTGGCTGTCGCCGTCCATCAGGTAGACCGGGCCGTCGAAGGCGGACGCCTCGTCGATCAGCGCCTGCACCCACGGCTGGAAGGCGCCGATGTCGTTCCAGGTCGGTGTGTACGTCGGGTCGAACATGTCGGCCTGCTGCATCACCACGACGCCCCGGTCCTCGTGGTCCTTGGCCTCGGCGAACGCCTGCCGGAGCGCCGCGATGTCGGCATCCGTGCGGGCCTGGACGGCCGCGACCTGCTCTGGCGTCGGCTCGGTGTAGCCCAGCCCGCTCCACGGCTGGAGGCCGTTGTTGCTGCCGGTCACGTTGGCGGCCACGAAGGTGACCTCGGCCTTGTGGTAGATCACGTTCTCCGGGAAGCCGGCCTGGGCCTCGACCGGGAAGCTCTTCTGTCCGAGGGTGACACCCGGGACGTCGAAGAACACCTCGCGGACCTTGTCCAGCCGCTCCAGCGGGTTGTAGGCGCCGTTGTTGGTGCGGTGGCAGTCGGTCCACTCGTTGTCGCCGGGCGTGTAGACCAGCGGGTCCTCGAAGGTGTCGAAGTCGGCGCGGATCAGCTCGAAGTAGGCGTCCGTGCACAGCGACGAGCCGTTCTTGATGTCACCCAGGTGTACGACGCTGCGCACCGCCGGGTCGGCGTTGATCTGCCGGATCCAGCCGGGGAAGGCGGCGATCTGGTCCGCGCCGTACGGCACGTCGCCGATGACCGCGAAGCTGTAGGTGGCGCGCGGGTCGGGTGCGGCGGCCGCCTGCCCGGAGGTGAGGGTGGGCGCGGCCGCGAGGGCCGCGACCGTCAGCAGGCTGGCCGCGGCCAGTACCCGGTTGAGACGCATGGGGACTCCTTGTGCGGGACGAGTGACCTCGCGACCCTGCCTCGTGGAGGTGAACCCCGCGTGTCAGCGCACGACTCTCCAGTTGAACTTCGTCGTCCCGAGGACGGAAACCCTCAGCTGAGCGGTACGACGGCGTCCCCGACCTCGATCCGCCCACCGGCCAGCGGCACCAGCCAGACGCCGAACCACACCTTGCCGTCCCACTTCCGGTGCCGTGACAGCGTGCGGATCGGCTCCTTGCCCGTCTCGAGGGTGTCCGGGTCGACCTGCGTCATCACGCACCGGTCGCACGGCCCCTGCACCCGGAGGTCGACCGCACCGAGCCGCACCTGGCGCCACGAGTCCTCGGCGAACGGCTCGAGGCCGTCGACCACCACGTTGGGCCGGAACCGCCGCATGGCCAGCTTCTCGTCGCCCGCCCACTCGCCTATCCATTGGCGGAGCCGGCCGAGCGACGCCTCGGTGGTGAGCAGCACCGGGCCCGCGTCGGCCAGGCTCAGCACCTCGCCGGGCCGGCCACCGTGGGCGGGGTTGACCGTGCGCTCGCGCGGGTCGGGCTGCCAGACCAGGCGCAGTGGCCGGTCGAAGGCGCGAGTCAGGAACGCCGCCGCCTCGGCTCCGGCGTCGACCGCCTCCGGCAGCCGGCTGAAGACCACCGGCACCCGCGGCCCGTCGTACGGCGTGGGAACGGCGAGCCGCGCGTCGTCGTACTCGAGGACCAGGCCGTCGTCGCTCGGCGTCACCACGAGCCGGAACAGCTCGGGCAGCACCCGGGCGGTGAGGTAGGTCCCGTCGGGGTCGACCACCGCCCAGCGCCGGTCGCCGACGGCACCCCAGGGCTCGAGGTCGAGGGCGATGACCGGGCGCCCGGCCGTGGACTTGACGGGGTAGCGCCACAGTTCGGTGATCCGCACGATCGTGACAATAGCCACTTCCACGCGGCAAGACCTGATCGGTGAGGGTGCGGCAAGGTGGCTCTAGACTCCGGATGAGTCGCCATGAAGCTAGGAGCGCGTGTGCCCACGATCAAGCCGTTGCAGAAGGTCCTCATCGCCAACCGTGGTGAGATCGCAGTCCGCGTCATCCGCGCGTGCAAGGACGCCGGCATCGGCTCCGTCGCGGTGTACGCCGACCCCGACCGCGACGCGCTCTTCGTCCGGCTGGCCGACGAGGCCCACGCGCTCGGTGGAGCCACGCCCGCGGAGTCCTACCTGTCGATCGAGAAGATCCTCAAGATCGCCGCCGACACCGGCGCCGACTCCGTGCACCCGGGCTACGGCTTCCTCGCCGAGAACGCCGAGTTCGCCCAGGCCGTGATCGACGCCGGGCTGGTCTGGATCGGCCCGTCCCCGGAGGCGATCGACGCCCTCGGCGACAAGGCCAAGGCCAAGCACATCGCGCAGAAGGCCAACGCTCCGCTCGCCCCCGGCACCAAGGACGCGGTCAAGGATGCCGACGAGATCGTCGAGTTCGCGAAGGCCAACGGGCTGCCGGTCGCGATCAAGGCCGTCTTCGGTGGCGGTGGCCGTGGCCTGAAGGTCGCCCGCACGCTCGAGGAGATCCCCGAGCTCTACGAGTCGGCGGTCCGCGAGGCGGTCACCGCGTTCGGTCGCGGCGAGTGCCTCGTCGAGAAGTTCCTCGACCGCCCGCGCCACGTCGAGACCCAGTGCCTCGCCGACCAGTACGGCAACGTGGTCGTCGTCTCCACCCGCGACTGCTCGCTGCAGCGTCGCCACCAGAAGCTGGTCGAGGAGGCCCCCGCGCCGTTCCTCACCCAGGAGCAGATCGACCGGCTCTACGAGTCGTCCAAGGCGATCCTCAAGGAGGCCGGGTACGTCGGTGCCGGCACCTGCGAGTTCCTCGTTGGCCGCGACGGCACCATCTCCTTCCTCGAGGTCAACACCCGCCTCCAGGTCGAGCACTGTGTCTCCGAGGAGGTCACCGGCATCGACCTGGTGCGCGAGATGTTCCGGATCGCCGCCGGCGAGGAGCTCGGGTACGACGACCCGGCCGTGGTCGGCCACTCCATCGAGTTCCGGATCAACGCCGAGGACGGCGGCCGCAACTTCATGCCGGCCCCCGGCACCCTGTCGAGGTGGCACCAGCCGAGCGGACCCGGCGTACGCGTCGACGGCGGGTACGACGCCGGCGAGACCATCCCCGGATCCTTCGACTCCCTGATCGCCAAGCTGATCGTCACCGGTCGCGACCGCGTCCAGGCGCTGGAGCGCTCGCGCCGGGCGCTGTCGGAGTTCGTGGTCGACGGCATGCCGACCGTGATCCCGTTCCACCAGGCCGTCACCAACGACCCGGCGTACGTCGGCGCCTCGACGCCGTCCGGCGAGGGCGAGTTCACGGTCTACACGACATGGATCGAGACCGACTTCGACAACCAGATCGCGCCGTACTCCGGTGACACCGCCGACGCCGAGGAGCCCGCCGAGCGCCAATCCGTCACCGTCGAGGTAGGCGGCAAGCGGCTCGAGGTCGTGCTGCCGGCCGGCCTGGGCGGCCTCGCGGCGGGCCCGGCTGCCGGGGCGAAGAAGCCCAAGCGCGGCGCTGGCAAGAAGGCCGGCGCGGCCGCCTCGGGCGACGCCGTCGCCTCCCCGATGCAGGGCACCATCGTCAAGGTCGCCGTCGAGGAGGGCCAGACCGTCGCCGAGGGTGACGTCATCGTGGTCATGGAGGCCATGAAGATGGAGCAGCCGCTCAAGGCCCACAAGGCCGGCACCGTCACCGGCCTGGCCGCCGAGGTGGGCGTCACGGTCACCAACGGCGAGGTCATCTGCGAGCTCAAGGACTGATTCGCCGGCCTTGCGGTTCATCACGGTATGCAGACGAACCACCCCCGCCCGCCCCGCGCCGAGTCAGGCGACCGGGCTCAGGGCGAGACGATCTCGCAGCTCTGCCTGGTCTCGGCGTTGAGGCAGGTGTCGCGGCCGGGGAAGGCGTTGACCGAGTCGTTGCCGGCGCCGGTGTCGATGTAGTCGGCCTGCTTGGTGCCGGTGACCAGATCATCGCCGGCGTACGTGACGGCACGGAAGCCGAAGGAATAGCCGCCCTGCACCTCGTCGCGTCCGGCGGTGCCGTAGTAGGCCCAGCGCAGATCCTCGGCCAGACTGACCGCCTCGATGCTCGCGATGTGACCCGTCACCGAGCCCGCACGCACGAGCACACCCCGCCCCATCCGGACCTGGATGGCGCTCCCGGGGTCGACCGGCGGGTCCGCCAGGTAGGCGCCCGGCATGACGAACGAGCCGTGGTCGGCATCGGTCCCGCCGTCGATCAGGTAGCCCGGCGACTTGGTTACCGAGGTCATCACCCAGTCTGCGCCGGCGTCGCCGTACACCTTGGTGGGCTGGAAGCTGTAGCTCACCAGTGTGTCGTCATCGGGACCGCCGCGGATGACGTCACGGCCCTTCCACGCGCTGACGTAGTCCTCACCCCGACCGCCGTACACCGCGTCCTGGTCGGCCGCCCCCTTCCGGTTGGTCGCCTCCGGCTTGAGGTCGTCGTCGCCGGCCAGGCCCCGGATGGTGTCGTCTCCGGGTCCGCCGCTGAGCCAGTCGTCGCCGACGGTGCCGGTGAGGCTGTCGGCGTACGACGACCCGGCCACCAGCATGTCGGGTACGACCCTGATCCGGTCCGCACCCACGCCCCAGGCCCGACCGGTCGCCAGCTCGACGGTCACGCCGCGGGTGGCGGTGCGGTAGCTCACGGTGCCGTGGGAGCCGCTGTCGTCGAAGATCCGGGCGTCCATGCCGACGTCGAGGTAGTCGTCGCCGACACCCCCGTCGACCAGGTCGGGTGTCGGAAAGGTGCCACCGCGGTCCATGCCCCGCCCGTCGCGCTGACCGAAGAGACGGTCGTCGCCGGGACCGCCGTACACCTTGTCGGCACCGTCGCCACCGCAGACCAGATCGTTGCCGCCGCGGCCGTGGATCACGTCGTTCCCGCCGCGGGCGACGATGACGTCGCGACCGTCCGTGCCGACGAGGTCGTCGGCATGTCTGGTGCCGACGATCGTGGCCCGGTAGCCCTGGCAGGTCGGCACGGCCGCCGCCTCCCCCTTCCAGACCGGTGAAGCGGCGTTCGCCGCGATTGTGAGTACGACGGCGCCGCCGCCGAGCAGGACGTTCCTGACTGCCAACATGTTCTCCCCCTGAACTGGTCCGGGTCCGGTCGACCCCGGTTGGTCGATCCGGCTTGCTGACCCTCTGACCGGACCGGACCGGCAAACGGTTGACAGTCGCTCGGACAGGGTGGCCCTAGGCTCGAGTTCGTGGATGCCGCACGACTTCGCGAACCCGCCCAGCGGGTCAGCCCCCGCGCCCGCCTGCTGTGGACCGCGGAGGCGGCCGTCCAGGACGTCCTGGTGCTGGCCGTGCTGGCGCTCGCGTCATACGGATGGGGCTGGTTCGAGCCGCGCTGGTGGCTGGTCGTCGGTGCGATGGGGGTCGTGGTGGCCAACACGGTGGCGGTCCCGCGCTGGCGGTACGCCGTACACCGCTGGGAGGTCACCGACACCGCGGTCTACACGCAGACCGGCTGGTGGACGCTCGAACGCCGGATCGCCCCCATGTCGCGGATCCAGACCGTCGACTACGAAGAGGGCGCGATCGCCCGACTCTTCGGCCTGGCCACGGTGACCGTGACGACCGCGAGCGCGGCCGGTGCCCTGCAGATCGCCGGCCTCGACCGCGACCTGGCGCGCCGGCTAACCGAGGAGCTGACCGTCAAGGCCCAGGCCGCCGGGGGCGACGCCACGTGACCTCCCCTGCGACGGAGCTCGCCCGCGACGTGGAGTGGCAGCGGCTCGACCCGCGGATGCTGCTCGTGCACCCGATCCGCGAGCTGCTGCGCTTCCTTCCCGTCGTACTGGGCATCGTGGTCGCCGGCTCGGCGGCCGACGGTGACGAGCCTTGGAGCCTGATCGGCGTCGCGTTCCCGGTCGCGCTGGGACTGCTGCGCTACCTCACGACGCGGTTCCGGATCACCGGTGGTCGGGTTGAGCTGCAGCGCGGGCTGCTCAGCCGGCACGTGCTGTCGACGCCGCTGGACCGGGTCCGCACCGTCGACCTGACCTCCTCCCCGATCCATCGGCTGCTCGGCCTGTCGACGGTCCGGGTCGGCACCGGTACGGCGTCCAAGGACGCCGACGACCGGCTCGACCTCGACGGACTGCCCACCGACCGGGCCCGCGAGCTGCGCCGCGAGCTGCTGCTGCGGGTCGGGCCGGACGCGGAGACCGAGGAGGTGGCGGCCGACGAGCGGGTGGTGGTGCGGTTCAGCCCGCGCTGGCTGGCCTACGCGCCGTTCACGATGTCGGGGCTGGTCATCACCGCGGGCCTGTTCGGCGCGGCCGCCCAGCTGATGAACACCCTGCGCCTGTGGGACCGGCTCGACCACGTGCCGATGCTCGGCCCGGACCGCTCCTGGTGGCTGCTCGGTCCGCTGCTACTGGCCGGCACGGTGCTGCTGATCTCGCTCTTCGCGGTCGTCGGGTACGCCGTCAACAACTGGGCGTTCACCGTCAGCCACACCCGCCTCGACGGCTCCTGGCACGTGCGACGTGGCCTGCTCACCACCCGCGAGACCAGCCTCGACGACGACCGCGTCCACGGCGTGACCGTCGGCGCCCAGCTCGGCCTGCGGCTGGCCGGCGGCCGCCGCCTGTCGGCGATCGTGACCGGGCTCGACCGGCGCCAGCAGGGTGCCGCCGCGCTGGTGCCGCCCGCTCCGCGCGGGGTCGTGCTCGGCGTGGCCGCCGACGTGCTCGGCACCCCCGACCCGCTGAAGGTGCCGCTGGCGAGCCACGGGCCGCGGGCGCGGCGGCGGCGGTTCGTCCGGGCGCTGGTGCCGGCGCTGACCGTGGCGGCGCTGGCGATCGTCTTGGTGGTGGCCGGCGAGTCGCCGTGGCTGCTGACCGTGGCCGTGGTTGCGCCGGTCGTGGGACTCGGGCTGGCCGTCGACCGGTGGCGCGCCCTCGGCCATGCGGTAGCCGGCGGCTGGTTCGTCGTCCGGTCCGGCAGCCTGGGGCAGCGCCGCAGCATGCTCCGCAGCGAGGGCATCATCGGGTGGAACCTCCGCTCGACCTGGTTCCAGCGGCGGGCCGGGCTGACGAAGCTGGTGGCGACGACGGCCGGCGGACGACAGGCGTACGCGGCGCTCGACGTACCCGAGGAGGACGCGGTGGCGGCGGCCGACCGCGCCGTACCGGGGCTGGTCGAGCAGTTCCTGAGGTGATCCACACTTAGGTAGTGCTCACTCGCTAAGTTGCCGAAATCGTGGCACACTGGGCTCATGCCGCAGCCACGCCGTACTCAGAAGGAACGCCGCGAGGAGACCATCGGCCGCCTCCTGACCGCGACCGTGGAGTGCCTCGCGACCAAGGGCTACTCCGGCACCACCACCACGGCGATCTGCGCCGAGGCGGGGCTGAGCCAGGGTGCGCTGTTCCGGCACTTCGCCACGCGGCAGGAGCTGCTGGTGGCCACCGCCGAGTACGTCGCGCACCGCCAGGTCGCGACCTTCCGGGCGCGCTTCGCGGGCCGGTCGTTCGACGACGCCGAGACCATGGAGCAGGCGCTGGTCGAGATGGCGCGGCTGGCCCGGTCGCGCGAGAACCGCACCTGGCACGAGCTCGTCGTCGCGTCCGGCTCGGACCCCGCCCTGCTCACCGCGCTGCACCCGGCGCTGGACACCTTCCGGCACGAGATCTTCGCGACCGCCGGCCAGTTCTTCGGCGACCGGCTGCCGGCCGACGAGGTGGTGCCGCTGATGACGCTGGTCCTCAACTTCCTCGACGGCATGGTCTTCGCCCAGCCGGTGGTGCGCACCCGCGCCAGCCGCGACGACGCCGTACGACTGCTGGCGACGATGATCGCCGACCGGCTGGTCCACCTCGGCGCGCTCGCCCCCCGCTGACCCTCCGTACTCGACAAACAGGAAGACACCTCATGACCGACTTCACCCCCGACGTGATCGTGGTCGGCGCCGGCCTGGCCGGCCTGGTAGCGACGTACGAGCTCCAGAAGGCCGGGCGCACCGTGCTCGTGCTCGACCAGGAGAACCGCGCCAACCTCGGCGGCCAGGCGTTCTGGTCGCTCGGCGGGCTGTTCTTCGTCGACAGCCCCGAGCAGCGCCGGATGGGCATCAAGGACTCCAAGGAGCTGGCCCTGCAGGACTGGCTCGGCTCGGCGGCGTTCGACCGGCTCGGCCCCGAGACCAGCGGCGAGGACGTCTGGGGTCGCCGGTGGGCCGAGGCGTACGTCGAGTTCGCGGCCACCGAGAAGCGTGACTACGTGCGCGCGCTCGGACTGCGCTCGCTGCCGTTCGTCGGCTGGGCCGAGCGGGGCAGCGGGAGCGCGACCGGGCACGGCAACTCGGTGCCGCGCTTCCACATCACGTGGGGCACCGGACCTGAGGTGGTCCGGATCTTCCAGGAGCCGGTCGAGGACGGGGAGTCGCGCGGGCTGGTGAGGTTCGGGTTCCGGCATCAGGTCGACGAGCTCGTCGTCGAGGACGGCGCGGTGGTCGGCGTACGCGGGACGCTGCTGGCGGACAGCGAGACCGAGCGCGGCGTCGCGAGCAACCGCGACCGGGCCGGCGACTTCGAGCTGCGGGCCGGCGCCGTGGTCGTCACCTCGGGCGGCATCGGCCACAACCACGAGCTGATGCGGAAGTACTGGCCGACCGACCGGGTCGGGCCCGCCCCCGAGCACCTGATCTCCGGCGTACCCGCGCACGTGGACGGCCGGATGCTCGGCATCACCGAGAACGCCGGCGGCCACATCGTCAACCGCGACCGGATGTGGGCGTACGTCGAGGGCATCCACAACTGGGACCCGATCTGGCCCGACCACGCGATCCGGATCCTGCCGGGGCCGTCGTCGCTGTGGTTCGACGCCAACGGGAAGCGGATGGAGGGCATGTCCGCGGTGCCCGGCGCCGACTCGATCGGCTCGATGACGCAGATCCTGGCCACCGGCTACGACTACTCGTGGTTCATCCTCACCCAGACGATCATCGAGAAGGAGTTCGCGCTGTCGGGCTCCGAGCAGAACCCCGACTTCACCGGCAAGGACCTCAAGTTCCTGCTCAAGAGCCGGCTGGCCAAGGGCGCGCCGGGACCGGTCGAGAAGTTCAAGGAGCACGGCGAGGACTTCGTGGTCGCATCGACGATCGGCGAGCTCGTCGAGGGCATGAACAAGATCGCCCGCGGCCCGCAGCTCGACCCGGCCGACATCGAGAGGCAGATCGTGGCCCGGGACCGCGAGCTCGACAACGCATTCTCCAAGGACGCCCAGCTGATGGCGGTGGCCAACGCGCGCCGGTCGCGCACCGACAGGCTGCTGCGGGTGGCCAAGCCGCACAAGATCCTCGACCCGTCGCACGGGCCGCTGATCGCCGTACGGCTCAACATCCTGTCGCGCAAGACGCTCGGCGGCCTGGAGACCAACCTCGACTCGCAGGTCATGCGCGCGGACGGTACGCCGTTCCCGGGCCTGTACGCCGCCGGCGAGGTGGCCGGCTTCGGGGGCGGCGGGGTGCACGGCTACAACGCTCTCGAGGGCACCTTCCTCGGCGGCTGCATCTTCTCCGGGCGCGCGGCCGGGCGGGCGCTGGCCCGCGACCTGTCGTGAGGACCGCGTTGGTCACCGGCGCCTCGTCGGGCATCGGCCGGGCCATCGCCGGTGCGTTGGTCGCGCGCGGCTACCGGGTGCTCGGCACCACGCGCGACCCGTCGAAGGCGCCGGCGCTGGACGGGGTGTCGTGGGTCGCGCTCGACCTGACCTCGGCCGAGTCGATCGCGGGGTGCGCGCGGGCGGCCGGGGAGGTCGACGTACTCGTCAACAACGCGGGCGAGTCGCAGGTCGGGCCGCTGGAGGAGGTGCCGATCGAGGAGGTACGCCGGCACTTCGAGCTCAACGTCTTCGGCTCGGTCCACCTGACCCAGCTGCTGCTGCCGGGGATGCGTGCTCGGGGCTCCGGGCGGATCGTGATGATCGGGTCGATGCAGGCATCGTTCCCGATGCCGTACCGGTCGTCGTACACCGCCTCCAAGGCCGCCATCAAGGGCTTCGCCATGGCGTTGCGCGGGGAGGTCGCGCCGTTCGGCATCGGCGTCTCCACGGTCGAGCCGGGCGCGATCAACACCGGCATCTCGGACCGCCGTACTCGCTTCGGCGGCGCCGACTCGGCGTACGCCGCGGACTACGCCACCGTGTCGCGCCACCTCGACGCCAACGAGGCCAAGGGCGTCACCGCCGCCACCGTCGCCGACGTTGTGATGAAGGCGATCGAGGCCGACAAGCCCAAGCCGTTGTACGCCGTTGGGTCCAACGCGCCGGCCGTCTTCGCCCTCCGCCGACTGCTCCCCCGCACCACCGTCGAACGGATCGTGCAGCGCAGGCACGGATTGTGAGTGGTCGGGGTAGTCCGTGACGATTCTGCTATTCATTCGCCGGCTGAGGTAGCAGGAACGTCACGGAGTACCCCGACGCCTTCGCCTCGAACAGTTGGTGGAGGGCCTCGGCGGCCTCGTCGACGGCGGCACGGTCACCGGTCGCGAGCAGGTCGAGGAGCAGGCCACGGGCGGCGCCCAGGCCGAGGCGCGCGTACGCCGGCGCGTCGGCTCGATCCATCCCGGCCCGCTCCCACAGCTCGGCCAGCGGCGTCAGCCAAGGGTCGACCAGCTCGGCCCGGAACTCCTCCGCGTGCGGCCGGTCGTAGAGCGCGTCGGAGGCGAGCTCGAAGAACAACCGGCCATAGACCTCGGTGGCGTCGGCGACCCGCGCCCAGAACCGGCGTACCTGCTCCATCGGCTCCCGGCCCGTCTCCGCCACGAGCATCGCGAGCGCCGCGCGCTGGTCTGCCTCCACCGCGTGTACGACGGCCGCGAGCAACCCCTCGCGGGAGCCGAAGTGGTAGATCAGCATCCGGTGCGAGGTGCCGAGCCGGTCGGCCATGGTCCGGAGACTCATGTCGCCGATCCCGTGCGCCGCGAAGTGCTCGATCGCTGCCGCCAGCAGCCGGTCCCGGGCCGTGCTCGGCGCGGTTGTGGTCGGCGCGGTTGTGGTCGGCGCCGTTGTGGTCGGCGCCGCTGTGCTCGGCCCCGCAGTACTCACTCCGGCGACTCGCAGCGCCGCTTGAGCCCGGCCAGCTCGACGGCGAGATAGCGCCGGGTCAGCCGGGCGGTGAGCGCGCCGGCCAGCCAGCCCAACGGACCGGACTGCTCGACCGAGTTGGTGGCGCGGGCCCCGTGACCATCGGCCGACACAGCATGCACCCCCGTCGTCCGCACGCCGGGGCTCCGAGACACCCAGGTGAACGACTCCCCGTCGACCACCTCGGTCACCTCCCAGACCGCCGCCGGCAGCTTGGGCTGCCGGACCTTGGCCCGGACCCCGACCCGCAGCGGAGCGCCTCGGTCGGCCGGGTCGAGCAGCTCGACGCTGTCGATCGACTCGGTCCACTCCGGCCAGCGCTCCACGTCGGCGAAGACCTCCCAGACCCGGCCGGGCGCTGCGGCGATCGTCGTCCCACTCTCGAACTTCATGTACCAAATGGTACATCCTGTCCCAAATGTCTCGTTTCGTGTCACAGTGTGGGGACGTCGCAACAGCCCACCGAGGGATCCGACCCCCAGGTCCCGTCACTCCTCTCGGAGGACGCATGAAAACGAACCACACGCACCCGCGACCGCAGATCGTCCGGGCAGCTCGACTACTCGCCGCCACGATCGGCCTGGTCGCGATCTCGGCCTTCGCCCTTCCCTCCCAAGCCCCGGCGGTCCCCGCGCCAGCCTCGGCTTCCCAGCACTTCGGTGCGAGCCAGCTGTCCGCGGCCAGCCACGCCGTGGACCGATCCGGTGTCGAAGGCATCGCCTTCTACGTCGACAAGGCGTCCAACCGGGTCGTCGTGACCGCCGACAGCACCGTCTCGCGTGCCGAGCTCGCCAAGGTCAAGCAGAGTGCCGGCAGCAACGCCGGAGCGATCCGGGTCGAACGGTCCGCCGGCGTCTTCCGGTCGCTGCTGTCGGCCGGTGAGGCGATCTACGGCGGCCAGTACCGCTGCTCGCTCGGCTTCAACGTGGTCAAGGGCAGCACGTACTACTTCCTGACTGCCGGGCACTGCGGCAAGGTCGCCAACACCTGGTACACCAACGCCAGCCACACCACCCTGATCGGCCCCACCATCGGCTACAGCTTCCCCGGCAACGACTACGCCCTGGTCCGCTACGACAACACCTCGCTCAGCCACCCCGGCGGCTACACCGCCGCCAACGCGTTCGTCGGCGAGAACGTCAAGCGCACC
>DASXRJ010000233.1:0-9044 GCA_036506675.1 Nocardioides sp.
GATGAGCGGCGACCTCACCGACCAGGTCGACCGCGGCTCCACGACCCAGTGGACCTACCAGCAGCGCGCACCGATGGCGCCGTACCTCGCCACCGTCCAGATCGGCCGGTACGCCGTCCGCCGCCTCGACGACCGCATCCGCGTGGTCGCCCCCCACGACGTACGCGGGAACGGGTATGACGCTTCGTTCGGGACCCAGCCGGAGATGATGCGCTTCTTCGAGTCCCGCTTCGGCCCCTACCCGTTCGAGTCCTACACCGCCGTGATCACCGACGACGACCTCGAGATCCCGCTGGAGTCCCAGTCGCTGTCGACCTTCGGCCGCAACTTCGCCTCCGACAACTGGGAGTCGATCCGGCTGGTCGCGCACGAGCTGTCGCACCAGTGGTTCGGCAACGCCGTCACGGTCCGGTCCTGGCGCGACATCTGGCTGCACGAGGGCTTCGCCTGCTATGCCGAGTGGCTCTGGTCGGAGGAGTCCGGCCGCGAGTCCGCGGCTCAGCGGGCGACCCGGCACTACGTGAAACTGGCCCGCTCCCATCAGGACCTGCTGCTCGCCGACCCCACCCCAGACCTGATGTTCGACGACCGGGTCTACAAGCGGGGGGCGCTGACCCTGCACGCACTGCGCTGTGCGGTCGGCGACGGGGTGTTCTTCGAGATCCTGCGCCGCTGGGTCGACGAGCACCGTGGCGGCAACATCAGCACCCAGGACTTCGAGGACCTCTGTACGACGGTCGCCGGCCGGTCCTTCACCCCCCTCTTCGACGCCTGGCTGCGTCACCTCTCGCTCCCCCCTCTGCCAACCCCGACCTGAGCGGGCACCCCACGACGTGGCGATCTTGGCCCCGCGAAGTGGCGCGAATTGCCCCTCGAGGTGGCAGGAATGGCCCCGGCTGATACGACCGAGTGAGGGCCATTTTCGCCCTTTCGACGGGCCAAGATCGCCACCTGGAAGGGCCAAAGTCGCCACTTCGTCGGGCTTACGGCGTACCGAAGATCCGTTGGGTCTGTTCGCCGGTGAGGTTGGAGAGCTCCTTGCCGACGCCGGTCTCGATGGCGGAGCTGAGCTCGTGCCGGAACGCCGCGACGACGGCCTGGACCGCGACGGGGATGAGCTGTTCGACCGAGCCGATCAGGGCGGGCCATTCCGCCTCGGGCATGCCTCGTCGGGCGAACGGGCGCCAGACCTCGCGGCGCACGGCCTCGACGAACTGGTTGGCGATCGCGGCGACGTCCTGGCGCACCTCGGCGAAGAGCTCGAGCACCGTCTCCGGCGACATCCCGAGCGCGATCGCCTGCGCGCCGGCGCGGACCAGCACCGGCTGGAGCAGCCGCAACCGACCGTCGTCGAGGAACTCGACCAGGCCACGCTCCACGAGCGCGGCGCCCATCCGTTCGATGACCTCCGGCTCGTCCTCCACCCCGGCCAGCCGGGCCAGCGTGTCGATGTCGACCTCCTCGGGCTCGCTGCCCTGACCGACCGGGTTCGCCAGCAGGCCGAGCATCTCGAGCGCGTGGGTGTCGGGCATCTCGGGGTGGTCCTCGAGCGCCTTCTCGACGGCCCCCAGCGTGTAGCCGCGGTTGATGAGGTCGCGGATCAGCCGCAGCCGCGCGACGTGGCCGACCCCGTAGAAACCCTTGCGTCCGACCAGGCGGGGCGGCTGCAGGAGTCCACGTGTCGCGTAGGCCCGCACGTTGCGGACCGTCATCCCCACGGCAGCCGCGAGCTGGTCGATCGTCAACTCGTCGATCCTTGACATGACCCGCCCTCTATGTGTCAGTCTTTATGTTACATCACGGATGTAACATAGGAACACTCCCGAAACACGAGGTGGAGGCACAACCCATGCAGGCCCTGGCGACTCCCTCGGCTGCCGGCGCTCCATTTGACCAGATCCTGGTGGTCACCGCGTTCACCACGGTCGTGTACGGCGCGGTCGCGTGGATCGTCCTGCGCGAGCGGACCAACCAGCCGACCCTGGTCGGCCGCCTGGCCGGACGCATCGGCGACCTGCTCGGCCTGCCGCGGTGGTTCGCGCTGCCCCAGCTGCTGATCCTCGCCGGCATCGTCTCCGGCGTGGTCGGCCTCTACTGGGACGTCAGCTACCACCTCGCCAACGGCCGCGACGCCGGCCCGCTGGCCAACCCCTCGCACTATCTGATCTTCCTCGGCCTGGTCACGATCTTCGCCGGCGCCACGCTCGGGGCCGGGCTCGCCTCGGAGGACCTGCCGCGGCGTACTCTCCGGATCGGCACAACCTGGCGCAGCCCCTACGGCCCAGTCGTCTCCATGGCGGTCGCGATGATCGCACTGCTCGGCTTCCCGCTCGACGACCTGTGGCACCGGCTCTTCGGCCAGGACGTCACCGAGTGGGGTCCGACCCACGTCCTGATGATCGGCGGCACCGTGCTGGCCGGGCTCGGCATGCTGCTCGCCTGCGCCGAGGTGCGCCAGCTCGACCCCGAGCCGAACCTCGTGCGCGACCACCTGGCCGGCGTCGGCGTACTCATCTTCCTGTGCGGGCCGGCCGCCTTCCTGCTCGAGTTCGCGTACGGCGTCCCGCAGTTCCCACTCCTCACCGACCCACTTCTGCAGACCCTGGCCGCCAGCCTGGCCTTCGTGTACGCCGCCTTCCGGGGCGTCCGCGCGATCGGCGTGCTGTGGGTCGCCTACGTGGGGGTCCAGTTCGCGCTGGCCGGGCTCAACGTCGGTGTCTTCGGCGCCCTGTTCCCGTGGCCGGCCAGCTTCGCCGGCGGCGCGCTGGTGGGCGTCGTACTCACCCGCTTCGCCCGCAAGTCCCTCACCTTCGGCGCCGTCGGCGGCGCCGCGACGGCGGTCGGCACGATCGGCGTGGAGTACTTCTGGACCAACGCCGTCCGCCCCATCCCGTGGCCGGCGGCGATGCTCCCGCAGGCCCTCGTGTACGGCGTCGTGGTCGGCGCCGCCGCCGGCGTCATCGCGGTGTGGCTCCGGGTCCGGCTGGACGAGACCGCCGGCACCACCACCGAGGCCGCGCCCCCGATCCCGTGGGGTGTCGGCGGCGCGGTCGGCATGGCGTGCGTGATCGCCGTCTTCGCCTTCAACGTCCCGCCGCGCGACGACGTACACGTCTCCGCCGACGTGACCGCCATCGACCGGACCGGCGGCGCGCACGACAGCGCCCGGCTCCGCGTCGAGGTGTTCCCGCACGACGCCGCGGACGACGCGTGGTGGTTCCAGGCGCTCTCCTGGCAGGGCGGCGACGCGATCCACGCCGACCTGCACGAGGTGTCGCCCGGCGTCTACGAGACCGACCGCCGACTCCCGGCGTACGCCGACTGGAAGACCCTGGTGCGTCTGCACCTGCCCGCACATACGCTGGTCGCGGCGCCGGCCTACCTGCCGGCCGACGACGCGATCCCGGTGCCGGCGTACGAGCTGGCCAACGGGCCGCGCGGCTTCGTGCAGGAGTCCACGATCCTGCGCCGCGAGGCGAAGCCGGGAGTTCCGGCCGGGCTGACGGGCGCGGCGTACGCGCTGGTCGGCGCGCTCTTCCTGGCCCTGTTCGGCGTCATCGGCGCGGGCGTCACCGCGGCTGCCCGCCGACCCAGCACCACCACACACCACCTGATGGGAGCGGGCCGATGAGGACCCACGACGGACTCGAGCTGCACGTCAAGACCTTCGGGCCGGACGACGCGCCACTGACGGTGGTGCTGGCGCACTGTTGGACCGCCGACGTACGCGACTGGCACTACCAGGTCCACGACCTGCTCGCGGCGTACGGCCACGAGGTCCGGATCCTCACCTGGGACCACCGCGGGCACGGCCAGTCCGACGCGGCCGAGATCGACACCTGCACGATCCCGGCACTGGCCCGCGACATGGGCAACGTCATCGACGCCTACGCGCCCGACGGTCCGCTGGTGCTGGCCGGTCACTCGATCGGCGGCATGACCATGATGGCGCTGGCCGAGGAGCGGCCCGACATCGTCTCTCGGGCCCGCGGCGCGCTGTTCGTGTCGACGTCGTCCGGCCGGCTCGGCACGGTCACGCTCGGCCTGCCCGAGATCGCGGCAGCCCGGGTGCGGTCCACGCTGCCGCGGGTGCTCGCGCTCCGCGCCGCGTTGCACTCGCGGACCCGCCGTCGCCGGGCTCCCGCCATCGAACGCCAGATCGTGCGCCGCTTCCTCTTCGGGGAGAACATGCGGCTCTCCGACCAAGGCCTCGTTGTCGACCAGCTGATCAACTGCCCGCCGGCCACCATGGAGGGCTTCTACCGCGACTTCCTGGTGCATGACCGGCTCGAGGCGCTTGCGGCGTACGACGGCGTACCCACCCGCGTGCTCGTCGGCGACCGCGACGTACTCACTCCGGTCCCGCACGCCCGCCGGCTCTCGGGCGGCATCGCCGACGCCCGGCTGCTGATCGTCCCCGGCGCCGGCCACATGCTCACCCTGGAATGCTCCGACCTGGTCTCGACCCAGCTGGTCGAACTGGTGGACGAGGCGCTTTCCCAACGGCCGGCGCCCCTCCACGCCGTCGTCTGACCCACCACCAACCACCGCCCATCCGTCCCTCCCACCCCCCGCCGAAGTGGCGAAACTGGCCCTGCCGAAGTGGCGAGAATTGCCCCCCGAAGTGGCGAAACTGGCCCGCCGAAGTGGCAGAAGCGGCCCCTCCCGGGCAGGGCCAAAGTCGCCGCCTCGGCGGGCCAACCTCGCCACCTCGTGGGGCAATTCCTGCCGCTTCGCGGGGCCAAACTCGCCACTTCGGCACGGAGGACGTCAGAGGGGTTTGGCGAAGCAGCGGTTGAGCGGAGCATCCCGGTAGAAGCCGAATCCGGGGACGGGGTGGTAGCCGGACGACTCGTAGAGCGCTATCGCCTCGGGCTGGGCGAGGCCGGTTTCGAGGATGATCGAGCGGGCACCAGCGGCCGCGCCGGTCGTCTCGAGATGGGCCAGCATCACCCGGGCGAGTCCGCGGCCGCGGTGGGTCTTGGCGACGTACATCCGCTTGATCTCGACGCTCGGCGCCGGCGCGTCGGCGATCGGCTCGTGCCAGCGCCAGGCGCCGGTGACCACGGGTACGCCGTTGTCGTAGCCCACGTAGAAGCGACCCTTCTCACCCTCGAACTCGGTGACGTCCATCGGAGTGTCGTCGCGACCGCCGTACCGGACGACGTACTCCTCCTGGACCTCCTCGATCAGCCGCGCCGCGTCCGGGTGCGTCAGCGGGACGGTCTCGATCCGCAGAGCGCTCGGCTCAGGCAAGTGCGGTCCCGCACGCGTCGCAGAACCTCGCACCCTCGTCGTTCCGCACTCCGCACCTGCTGCAGAACGGCCCGGTCTTGCCCGACCGCCCGCTCGGCGCATCGTCGACCGTGCGGCCGACGCCGAGGATGCCTTCGCCATCGGTGAGGTACGCCGCGGAGTCCCGCACCACCGGCATCGTCTCCCCCGCGCTGTAGCGCGCTGCGGCACCCATGAACCCGGCCTGCAGGCACCAGCCGCCGATCGCGAGCACCGGCATGCCGATGAAGCCGAGGAAGAAGCGCTTGGGCGGGCCGAACGAGTCGTCGGTGAGCGGATCGGCGTTCATCGTCGAGAACAGCGCGGAGAAGCAAATCACGATCATCACGAGACCGATCCCGACCAGCAGGATCCCGGCGACGCGGAAGACGTTGCGCAGCTTCGGCTGGTTGCGCAGACCAGGACTGGGAACGTTGCTCACTGAGATCCTCCGTAGTCGTCAGGTGGCGGATGACACAATAGGCGCGGCTGACAGCGTCGCCAGGCGCTACCCCCTCGGCTGTGGAGAAGGTTGCTTTCGTGAACGACGCCCTCGTGATCCCCGACTCGATCAAACCCGCCGACGGGCGGTTCGGAGCGGGTCCGTCCAAGATCCAGCCGACGCACCTCGACGCGCTGGCCGCGACCGGCACCTCTCTCATGGGTACGTCGCACCGCCAGGCCCCGGTCCGTTCGACCGTCGGCCGGGTGCGTGAGGGGCTCGCCTCGCTCTTCGGCCTGCCGGAGGGCTACCAGGTGGTGCTCGGCAACGGCGGGGCGACGGCGTTCTGGGACATCGCCAGCTTCGGGCTGATCCGGGAGAAGAGCCAGCACCTGTCGTTCGGCGAGTTCTCGTCGAAGTTCGCCAAGGCGGTCACCGCGGCGCCGTTCCTCGCCGACCCGTCGGTGATCTCGGCCGAGCCCGGCTCGCGTCCGGTGGCGGTCGCCGAGGACGGCGTCGACGCCTACGCGTGGGCGCACAACGAGACCTCGACCGCCGTGATGACCGACGTGAAGCGGCCGGCCGGCGGCGACGGGCTGGTCCTGATCGACGCCACGTCGGGCGCCGGCGGGCTCCCGGTCGACCTGGCCGAGACCGACGTCTACTACTTCGCGCCTCAGAAGTGCTTCGCCTCCGACGGCGGCCTCTGGATCGCGATCATGTCGCCGGCGGCGCTCGACCGCGCTCACGAGATCGCCGGCTCCGGCCGCTGGATCCCCGCCTTCTTCGACCTACCGACCGCGATCGACAACTCGGCCAAGAACCAGACCTACAACACCCCGTCGATCGCCACCCTCTTCCTGATGGCCGAGCAGCTCGACTGGATGAACGCCAGCGGCGGCCTGGCCGGCATGGTCGCCCGTACGACGGCCTCGTCCGACGCGCTCTACGGCTGGGCCGAGAAGACGCCGTACACCACGCCGTATGTCGCCGATCCCGCCGCGCGCTCCCTCGTCATCGGCACCGTCGACTTCGACGACTCGATCTCCGCCGACGCCATCGCCGCGACCCTGCGCGCCAACGGCATCGTCGACACCGAGCCCTACCGCAAGCTCGGCCGCAACCAGCTCCGGATCGCGATGTACCCCGCCATCGACCCCGCCGACATCGAGGCGCTCACCGCCTGCATCGACTACGTGGTCGACCGGCTCTGAGTTCGAGCGCCGGGGTAGTCCGTGACGATCTTGTCATGTCTACCCGCGAGCAAGTAGCAGGAACGTCACGGACTACCCCGCCAACGCCGCCACAATCAGGTCGTACGCCGTTGCGTCGAAGGCCACCAGCTCGGCCAGCTCGACCAGGGTGGACGTGGCCCGCAACGTCTCGACGGCGGCCGCGACCGCGTCGTCCTGGGGCCAGCCGTAGGCTCCCGCCGAGATGAGCGGGAACGCCACCGACCGGGCGCCCAGCTCGTCGGCAACGGCCAGCGCATTGGCGTAGCAGGAGGTCAGCAGCGAACGGTCGGTCTCGCCGCGGTGGCGGTTGGGCCCGACGACGTGGATCACCCAGCGCGCCGGCAGGTCGCCCGCGGTCGTCCAGCCCGCCTGTCCGGTCTCCAGCCCGCGCGGGAACCGCCGCCGGCAGTCCTCCAGCACCCTGGGCCCACCCGCCCGGTGGATCGCGCCGTCGACCCCGCCACCACCACGCATCGCCCGGTTGGCGGCGTTGACCACCGCGTCGACCTCGCGCCGGGTGATGTCCCCGCGCACGACCGTGAGCTGCATGGCTCCATCATCGCGCGTACGACGTCTAGCGCGGCCGCAGCGACCGAACGAGTACGACGACCGCGCCGGCGAAGAGGGCCAGCCCGGCCAGCCACGGCCACAGCTCGGGGTCGGCCGAGTCTTCGGCGGGCTGCTCCGCTGGGCCTTCCGTCGGGCCATCGGTCGGTGACCCCGAGGATGACTCCGAGGGCACCGTGGTCGGCGACCCGGACGGCCCCCCGGACGGCGATCCGGCCATGGCTCCGCGAATCGACGCTGGCAGCTCGACCCGGCGTACCGGCGCCCGCTTGCCCTCCGACGAGAGGTAGACGGCGCCGTCGGCCCCGATCGCGATCCCCTCCCCCTGCTCCTGCGCGGGCAGCGCAAACGACCCGACCCGATGCAGCGACGGGAACGCATAGACGACCGCGTCGGTGTAGGTCCGCAGCACCAGATGCCTGCCGTCGGGGAGGAACGCGCCGTCGGTGGCGATCCCGGTGATCCGGCCCAGGGGGCGGAGCAGGTTGTCGCCATCGGCCGAGAGGTGCGCGGGCACGGCGTACAGGGTGCCGCCGAAGACCTCCTTGGTGGCGACGTACAGCCGGCCGGTGGTCGGGTCGGACAGCAGGCTCTCGGCGTCGACCGGACCGCCCGGGTAGGTGAGGTCGTAGGTCTCCTCGTCGACTTCTCTGTCGGAGCGCCCGACCGGCACCCGGGTCACCTCGATCGACTTCCGGGAGGCTGGGTTGTCGCCGATGTCGCCGACCCATACCGCGTCCTTGCCGGCGGGTGCTAGCGCCTCCACATCGGTGGGGTCGTCCGACCAGGTGGTGACGCCGACGGTCTCACAGGTGTCCGGGTCGACGGCGAAGACCCGGCCGGTGTCGCCCGAGTCGTTGGTGGTGACCAGCAGGTCGCCGGTCGCGACCAGGCCGCTGGACTCGATGATCTGCGGATCGAGGAACCGGCACACCACCTCGCCGTCCGGCGTCGACCTGGCCGCCGTACCTATGGCGAAGGGCACCGCCAGCGCCGCCGCCGCGAGTGCCGACCTGGCTCTACCCAAGGCCGACCAGCTCCGCGAGCCGCGGCCGGATCGCCCAGGTGGCGACCAGGTCGTCGTACTCCTTGCGTCTGCGCCCTCCTGTGTTGGCGCCGCCCTTGACCCCCGACCCGGTGCGCACCGCCCGCAACATCGTGTTGCGCGGCGTGTGCTCGCTCTCGACGAACTCCACCACGTCGACCCGGTAGCCCAGGATCCGCAGGATCGAGGCGCGCAGCGCGTCGGTCAGGGTGTCGGCGAACCGCTCGCGGAGGATGCCGTGCCGGGTCAACATCGCGTACGGCGTCGGGGTCGGCGCCTTGCGCAGCTGAGCCGCGACGTCGTGATGGCAGCACGGCGCGGCCAGCACGAGCGGCGCCTCCCACTCGACCGCCCGGGCCAGTGCCTCGTCGGTGGCGGTGTCGCAGACATGCAGGGCGAGCACCACCTCGGGCGGCTGCTCGAGGCTCGCCCCCGCGATGGTGCCGACGACGAAGTCGGCGTCTATGCCCAGCGACTCGGC
>DASXRJ010000234.1:0-6122 GCA_036506675.1 Nocardioides sp.
GTGCTGCACAGCGTCGGCCCCTACGCCACCATCCTCGGCAACATCATCGGGACCGGCCCCTGGTTCGACGCGTACGCCGTCAACCTGGCCGGCATCCCGACCGGCGAGTTCGTCCCGGGAGGCCCCTGATGAAGACCCCCAACCGCCCGGTCCTGACAGCGCTCGTGGGGCTGGCCCTGCTCGCCGGCTGGCTGGTGTTCCTGAAGCCGGCCCACGGTCACCGCACCGTGACGGCCGAGTTCTCGCGCGCGGTCAGCGTGTACGTCGGCACCGACGTGCGGGTGCTGGGCGTCACCATCGGCAAGGTCACCCGGATCACGCCGGCCGGCGACGTCGTACGCGTCGAGATGGAGTACGACGACGACGTCACCCTCCCCGCGAACGCCAAGGCGGTCGTGGTGACTCCGACCCTCGTGGCGGACCGCTTCGTGCAGATCACCCCGGCGTACTCCGGGGGCGACGCGCTTGCGAGCGGAGCCGTCATCGCGCTGCCGGACACCGGCGTACCCGTCGAGCTCGACCGCATCTACGCCAGCCTCAAGGACCTCTCCGTCGCGCTTGGACCCAACGGCGTCAACAAGGACGGCACGCTCGACAACCTGCTCGGGACCGCGGCCACCACCCTCGACGGCAAGGGGAAGCTGGCCAACCAGACGCTGACCGAGCTGGCGGCCGCCGTACACACCTTCGGCGAGGGCAGCGGCGACCTCTTCGCGACCGTGAGCGAGCTGGCGAAGTTCACCGAGACGCTCGCCGGCAACGATGCCGTGGTCCGCAGCTTCATCACCGACCTGGCCGGGGTGTCGGTGCAGCTGGCCGGCGAGCGGGCGCAGATCCAGCGGGCGGTGGCGGCGGTGGCCCGGGCGGTCGGCACGGTCCGGGTCTTCGTGCACCGCAACCGCACGGCGCTGGTCCGCACCGTAGGGCAGCTGACCCGGGTCACCGGCACGATCGCGTCGGAGAAGTCCAGCATCGACGCCGCGCTGACGGCCGGGCCGCTGGCGATCGGCAACCTGGCTCTGGCGTTCAACAGCAAGACCGGGACCATCGGCTCTCGGATCAGCATCAAGAACAACATCGCCGACACCGACGGCTTCCTGTGCGCGGTGGTCCAGCAGTCGACGCTCCCGAAGGCCAGCCGCGACCTGGCCTGCCGGATCTTCGAGCTCATCGAGCCGATCGAGCAGGCCGCGACCTCCGACCGCCCGGCGAGCGGCCCGGCTCCGAGTACGTCGTCGACACCGACGACGGCGTCCCCGACCACGGGCCCGACATCGCAGCCCACGGACGGTACGTCGCTCGAGTCGCTGATGGGGGGCGGCCAGTGAGCGCCCGGCCGACCTCCCGCGTACGCCGCCTGGTGCCGGCCGCGATCGCCTCGGTGGCCTTGGCGCTGGTGGCGTCGGCGTGCGAGTTCGACGGCGCCTACGACCTGCCCCTGCCCGGCGGCATCGTGAGCGACGAGGACTCCTACACGATCACCGCCGACTTCGCCGACGTGCTGGCCGTCGTACCCCGCTCGGCGGTGATGGTCGACGACGTGCCCGTGGGCGAGGTCAAGGAGGTCGAGCGGGTCGGCTGGCACGCCCGGGTGACCATCTGGGTGCGCAACGACGTCGACCTCCCCGACAACGCGCGCGCCGAGATCCGGCAGACCAGCCTGCTGGGGGAGAAGTACGTCGCCCTCGAGCCGCCTACCGACGAGGCACCCACCGGGCGGCTGTCCGAGGGAGACCAGCTGCCGCTCGTCGACACCGGCCGCAACCCGGAGGTCGAGGAGGTCCTGGGGGCGCTGTCGTTCCTGCTCAGCGGCGGCGGGGTCGGTCAGCTGGCGACCATCACCCACGAGCTCAACGCGATCATGTCCGGCCGCACCGAGCGGCTGCGGTCCCTGCTGAGCCGGCTCGAGGCCGTGGTCGGCACCGTCGACGACCAGAAGACCGAGATCATCGCGGCGATGGCCTCGATCAACAACCTCACGGCCACCCTGAACAGGGAGAAGGACACCATCGGGGACGCACTCGACTCGGTCGCCCCCGCGGTCGGCGTACTTTCCGCGCAGCATCGCAACCTGGTGAAGATGCTGCGCGCCCTCGACCGCCTCGGCCAGGTCGGCACCAGGGTGATCGCGGCCAGCAAGGACGACCTGCTCGCCTCGCTGGCGCACCTCGAGCCGGTGCTGACCAAGCTCAACCAGGCGGGCTCCAACCTGGTGCCGGGGCTCTCACTGCTGCTGAGCTTCCCGTTCCCGCAGGAGGCCAACGACATCGTCCACGGCGACTTTGCGAACACCCGGATGCGTCTCGACGTCTCGCTCAAGAACCTCGAGATCCCGAGCGGTCCGGGGGTGCCGACCCCGACCATCCCCGGGGTGCCGATCCCGACCATTCCGCTGCCGACCATCCCCGGCCTGCCGGACCTTCCGGGGCTGCGCTCGTCGACCACCCAGGCGCCGGCGGCCGAGGACTGCGCCCGGGCGCGGAGCATCCTCGGTCCGGCCTGCCAGGGGTGGCTGGCGAGCCCTGAGAAGTTCCGAACCCTGATGCTCGCCTGCCGGTCGGCCGCTCTCGAGTCGACGCCGATCTGCCGGTCGCTCGACGATCTGCCGCTGCGCCGGGTCAGCACCCCGACGCCGGACCCGACGTACTGGGGGTTGGGGCCGGCGCTGACCGACGGCTTCGACACCCCGATGGGCACGCCCGACAGCCTGTACGACGGTTCCGCCGACTCGGGGGTGGCGCCGTGACCTCCGGCATCCGGCGGCGACTGATCGCCTTCCTCGTGCTGAGTGCGGTCGGCATCGTCTACGTCTCGGCCACCTACCTCGGCCTGGTCGACAAGGTGCTCGGCCGCGGCTACACCCTGCACGCGGACCTGCCCGACTCGGGCGGGCTGTTCGTGGGCAGCGCGGTGACCTACCGCGGGGTGGAGGTCGGCGAGGTGTCCCGCCTCGACCCCACCGTCCACGGCGTCGCTCTCGACCTGGCGATGGACAACGACGCGAAGATCCCGCGCAGCTCTCCGTTCTTCGTGCACAACCTGACGGCGGTGGGCGAGCAGTATCTCGACTTCGAGCCCGTCAGCGACCAGGGTCCGTACGCGGGCGACGGCGACTCCTTCCACGGTACGGCGGCCTCGCTGCCGGTGGATGAGGGTGACCTGCTGGTCCAGCTCGACCGCTTCGTGAGCTCGGTCGACAAGGAGAGCCTGCAGATCGTCGTACACGAGCTGGGTGACGCGTTCCGGAACACCGGGCACCCGCTGGAGACCCTGCTCGACAGCGGCACGAAGTTCGTCGACGAGGCGTCCGCGCACGAGAAGGACACGGCCCAGCTGCTCGACACGGGACTCGTCGTACTCAACACACAGCAGCAGCAGGGCGAGAACATCCGGGCGCTGGCCCACGACCTGCGCCAGCTCACCGGCGCGCTGCGAGCGTCCGACGGCGACCTGCGCACCGTGCTGCAGGCCAGCCCGGCGGCGCTGCAGGAGGTCAACACGCTGCTCACCGAGCTCTCGCCGACGATGCCGATCCTGCTCGGCAACCTGGTCACCGCGGACTCGCTGGTGGTCAGCCACCTGGCCGGCGTCGAGCAGCTGCTGGTGACCTTCCCGCGGGTGGTGAGCAGCGGCTTCACGGGCACCCCGGTCGACGGCTGGGGCCGGATCAACCTGCAGTTCGGGGACAGCCCGCCGCCGTGCACCGAGGGCTACATGCCGTCGAGCGAGTGGCGACGCGGCGACGAGGTCGACGACACGGCGATCTACCCGGCACGCTGCCTCAGCGGGCCGCCGTACAACATGCGCGGGTCGAACTACGCGCCCGGTGCCCAGGAGCTGCCGCCGCCGCGCTCCTACCGAGGGTCTTACGACCCGACGACCGGTCGCGTCTATGGTGCGACCACCAGCACCGGCAAGCCGGTCCGGTTCGCCGACCAGGGCGACCTGTCGATCTTCGGAGGGGACTCGTGGAAATGGTTGGTGATCGGTCCGGTGGTGAGCCGGTGAGGTGGCTGAGCTGGCTGGTCGCCGTACTCGCCTGCCTGGCGGTGGTCGGGGGAGCGGTCTGCGTCTGGGCGCACCAGACGTCGGATCGCGATGCGCAGGGGCAGGACCGGTACGGCGAGGTGCAGCAGGCCGCGAGCGACGAGGTCGTGGCGCTGCTCAACATCGACTACCGCGACTCGCAGGCCACCATCGACCGGGTGACCGAGGGCGCCACGGGCGAGTTCAAGAAGCAGTTCGAGACGTCGACCGGGGGCCTGGTGGACCTGACCAGCAACGCGAAGTCGGTGATGACCGGCGAGGTGCTGTGGGCCGGCGTCGTCGACCTCGACCAGGACAGCGCCACGGTCATCGTCGCGACCACCGGCACGGTGACCAACACCGTGACCGGGGGCGAGACGGCCGCGCGCAACTTCCGGATCAAGGTCGACCTGGTCCTCGAGGGCGCCCGCTGGCTGACCTCCGGCCTGGAGTTCGTGACGCCATGACGACGAGACTGCGCATCCTGACCCTCGGGGTCACCGCAGCCCTGCTGCTGGGCCTGATCCTGTGGGAGGGCTGGTACGTGTGGCTGCGGGATGATCCGCAGCCGACGGCCGAGCGTCCCGTCACCGTCTCGGACCTGGTCGAGGCGACCGCGGTGGACACGGCCCAGAAGAGCACCGCCGAGATCCTGTCGACGTCGTACCAGGACTACGACGCGCAGGCGACGCAGGCCAAGGCGCTGATGACCGACACGTTCGCCGCGAAGTACGGCGAGACCTCGGCGGACATCAAGACGGCGTTCATCGAGGCGAAGACGACCGTGACCTTCACGGTGGCGTGGGCGGGCGTCTACCGCGCGTCGAAGGACCAGGTGCAGGCGCTGCTGTTCCTCGACCAGGTGGTGACCAAGGGTGACGGGGGACCGACCACGACGCCGTACCGCGCGCTGGTCACCGTGGTGCCCTCCGACCGCGGGTGGCTGGTCGCCGACATCCAAACGCGGTAAACTAGAACGTGTTCCAGTTTCTTTGCGTGAGGGGATGGCTCCGATGAGAGTGGCGGTCGACTTCGACCTGTGCGAGTCCAACGGCCTGTGCGAGGGGCTGGCGCCCGACGTCTTCGAGCTCGACGACGACGACTTCCTGCAGCTGAAGACGGAGGAGGTCGACGGCGAGTCCGTGGCCGCCGTACGCCGTGCCGTGGCCGCGTGCCCCAAGGCCGCCATCTCCCTGGTCGACCCCGCATGAGCGCACAGCTCGACGGCCTGGTGGCCGTCGTCACCGGCTCGGGCGCGGGGCTGGGGCGCGCCGAGGCGGTCGCGCTGGCGCGGGCCGGTGCGCGCGTCGTACTCAACGATCTGCCGGGGGCGGCCGACGAGGCCGCCGAGGAGATCCGCGGCCTCGGTGGCGAGGCCGCGGTCATGCCCGGCGACGTGGGGGAGCGGAGCACCGCCGACGCTCTGGTCGCGGCCGCGGTCGAGGCCTTCGGGTCGCTCGACATCGTGGTCAACAACGCGGGGATCACCCGCGACCGGATGCTCTTCAACCTCAGCGACGAGGAGTTCGACGCGGTGGTGCGGGTGCACCTGCGCGGCCACTTCCTGCTGACCCGCAACGCCGCCGCGCACTGGCGCTCGGTCTACAAGCAGACCGGTGCGCCCGTCTACGGACGGATCGTGAACACCGCATCGGAGGCGTTCCTCTCCGGGTCGCCCGGCCAGGCGAACTACGCCGCGGCCAAGGCGGGCATCGCCGCCCTCACGCTCTCGGCTGCGCGCGGCCTGGGCCGGATGGGCGTCCGGGCCAACGCCATCTGCCCGCGGGCCCGCACCGCGATGACCGCCGAGGTCTTCGGCGCGGACACCTCGGGTCGCGATGTCGATCCCTACTCGCCCGATCACGTGGCGCCGTTGGTGGTCTATCTCGCCTCGCCCGCCGCGGATGCCATCACCGGCCAGGTCTTCGTCGTGTACGGCGGCATGGTCGCCCTGTTGGCCGCGCCGGTCGTCGAGCAGCGGTTCGACGCCAGCGGCTCGTTGTGGGACCTCGACGACCTCGACAAGCAGCTCGGCGGGTACTTCGCCGACCGCGACCCCGCGATCGGCTTCGCCGCCGACTCGGTCCTCAACCTCA
>DASXRJ010000235.1:0-2053 GCA_036506675.1 Nocardioides sp.
CGAGGAGATGATCAAGACCACGCCGCCGGGGTCCGGGTCGCGGCTGCTCGGCATCGACGACGACAACCCGGTCTGGCGGGAGTGCGTGCGGCTGGTGCGCGGTGTACGGCTGGCCGTCACCGGGCCGTTCGAGGACGCCGACCTCGGCGTGGCCTGCTACCACTCGAAGGTCGGCGCGGTCGAGCTGGTGCTGAACCACCTCGTCGACGGCAAGGGCGAGTACGTCGTGGTCGACATGACCGCCGGCGCGGACGCATTCGCGTCCGGGCTGTTCACCCGGTTCGACGTCACCTTCCTGGTCTGCGAGCCGACGCTGCGCAGCGTCGGCGTCTATCGGCAGTACCGCGACCACGCCCGCGAGTTCGGCGTCCAGGTCGTCGTCGTCGGCAACAAGGTCGAGGACGACGGGGACGTGGAGTTCCTGCGGTCGAAGGTGGGCTCCGACCTGTTCGGCTGGATCGGCCGGTCGGCGCACGTGCGCGCCGCCGAGCGCGGCGAGGTCCGCCCGATCGAAACCCTGGAGCCGGAGAACCGCCGCACACTGGTAACGATGGCGGACCTGGCCGACCGCACGCCCAAGGACTGGCAGCGGTACCAGCTGCTGGCCGAGGAGTTCCACCTCCGCAATGCCGTTGCCTGGGGCAACAGTCGGCAGGGCCTGGACCTGGCCGCGCAGATCGACCCGGACTTCGTGCTCGGCCCGGCGGCATGGGCCGAGCCCCTGCCGCTGTCTGTCTGACCGCCCGGCCGCCCGGACGCACCCACGTCCGCGGCCGCAGCTCACACCATCCCGACACATCAGGAGGTTCCACGATGTCCCTGGCTGTTCCCGCAGACATGCTCGAACGCGCCGAGAGCGGTGACGTCACCGACGCCGAGTTCGTCGAGGTCGTCCGTGACTCGCTGCCGTACGCGTGGCAGGTGATCAGCACCGTCGCCGCCCGGCTCGAGGACGCCGACCGCGAGGTGCCGTTCGCCGACCACGAGGTGCCACCGCCCAGCGAGGAGCACCGGGGCCAGCTGCTGCGCGCGCTGGCCTCGGACGCGATCCGCGGCGGCCTGGAGCGGCACTTCGGCGTCCGGCTGGCGTTCCAGAACTACCACCGGGTGGCCGCGTTCCGGCCGGCGGCGGTCGGCGACGCGTCGTACGAGGCCTTCGTCTCGCCACGCGGCCAGCTGCTCAACCAGAGCCCCGAGCTGCGCGACTGCTGACAGGCCCGCAACCGAGCCCGGCGTACCGGCTCCTCCCAGGCCTTGGGCGGGCGGGAGGGGCCGGTACGTCGTACCTCCTCGTCGTGCGCTGTCGCGCTGTCGGAGGCGGTTGGTAGAAACGTTTCCATGGCAAGGGTGCGGCGTGGGGTGACGGCGGAGGAGCTGCGGGAGATCGTGACCGGGCTGCCCGGGGTGCGCCTGAAGGACCACGGCACGTGGGTCGGGCTCGGTGTCGGCGGCAAGGGCTTCGGCTACCTGTCCGAGGACGAGGAGAGCGTGCTGCTGAAGGCGCACCTCGACGAGCGGGAGGCGCTGGTCGCGCAGGACCCGGACACCTTCGAGGAGTCCTTCACCGCCGGCCAGTTCGGCTGGGTCCGGATCCGGCTGGCGACCGTCGAGCGCGACGAGCTGGTCGAGCTCGTCACCGAGGCCTGGTGCCAGACCGCCCCGCGGCGCCTCGTCAACGAGCACGCGGAAGCCTTGGCCCTGCCCGCGGATTCGGTCCCTCGAGACTGAGAAGCATTGCTCCCGATTGTCGGGCGCGAAGCCCGGATCTAGCCTGAGGGCATCCGAAGGGAGCCTCCGATTGACTGAGCCGGGCGCGAACTCGCCAACCAGTTCAGGGAGAAACACCCTGCATGCCGGGTGGCGTGAGGACCAGGAGCGGAAAGGGCGAGCGCTCGCGGACGCTCTCGGGGCGGACGGCGTGCACGGTGTCGCGTTCACCTACGTCGACAACGCCGGGGTCACGCGGGTCAAGACCGTGCCCGTCGGCGGGCTCGCGCATGCCGCCGGATGGGGTGTCGGGATGTCGCCGGTGTTCGACGTCTTCTGTGTGGAC
>DASXRJ010000236.1:0-8215 GCA_036506675.1 Nocardioides sp.
CGCCCCCGTTGCTGTCCGATCACTGTCGCGCGGAAGCCTAGCGCCACCGGTTGACGGCCGCTGGACACCTCGCCGACGAACTGGGGTCAAGGGAAGCCTGGGGTAGAAATCGCTTGGCTCTGGCTCGCGGGTTTGCTATAGCGCGGTTCGGGGCAGGGTCCCCCCATCAACCGAAAGGGGCGCACCCATGGCTGGCACGATCGACGACCTTGCCGAGCTGCGCGAAGAGGCCGACGTCATCCAGCAGCAGCTGGAGGCGACCGAAGCCCGACAGCGACCCACTTCCGCCACCGACGAGTCGGGGACCATCACGGTCACCCTCGACGAGGCGGGGGCGGTCTCGAACATCCGCGTCGACCGGGGCTGGCGCAACGCCATGGCGCCCGACGAGCTCCCGGCCGGCGTACTCGATGCGCTGACCGCCGCCGGCATGCAGCGGCTGGAGCGGTGGACCGAGGACCTCGACGACGTCGAGAAGAGCGAGTCGTTCCGGCCGCGACCCCCGCAGGCCGACAAGTTCCTGAGCGGGCTCGTCCGCGCCGTCGAGAGCCATGAGGCCGGCACCGAGGAGCTCCTTGCGCTGACCAGTGAGATGGTCAGCGAGCTGCTCGAGGGGATCGAGAAGGCCGAGCAGCTGCTCGACGAGCACGCCACCCACGAGTACGTCGGTCTGAGCCGCCGCCGCCACGTCCGCGCGACGATAACCGGCAACTCGACCGTCACCGCGCTCTGGATCGACTCCAAGTGGCTCCGAAACGCACACGAGATCAACCTCGGCCACGAGATCACCACGGCCATCACGGCCGGGCTGGAGAAGGCCCGCGCCGGCGGCCTCACGGCCATCATGAAGAACTCCGGTCTGGCGCGAGTCACCGAGCTGATGAACAACCCGCGGGCCATCCACGAGGGCATCCGCCGCGGCTGACCACCACAGCGATCAACCACCACAGAAGGGGGACAACATGGGTCTCGAAGCGGATTTCAACGCACTCACCCACGACGCCAAGGAGTGGCACGACACCGCCACCAAGCTCCAGGAGTGCGCCAACCTGGTCAAGACGCTCACGCTCGACGGGGAGTTCAGCTTCATGGCTCCCCTCGTGAGCCTCGACGGCAACTACGAGAGCACCCGCGCGCACGTGGAGAAGATCTGCACCGCGGGCCACGACCAGACGAAGGCCATCGGCGACGCGCTGATCAAAGTGCGCGACATCCTTCAGGGCTCCGACGAGGCGGCCAAGGCCAAGCTGCACGGCCTTTGGGACCCGGTCGTCTGACCGGCACCCCACCCAACGACGACGAGGAGCGGACCGATGGAAGAAGTACTCGAGAACATCAAGTCATTGCTGAAGAAGGTCGAGAGCGGGTTCAACTCGCTGGTCGACAAGATCAACGGAATCCTCAGCCACGTGCCCTGGGGGCTCGGCTGGCTGGCGGACAAGTTCAAGAGCCTCTGGAACAAGGCCGTCGACAAGATGGAGGACTTCTGGGACACGATCAAACCGATCATCGAGCTACCCGGCGTCCCATGGACGATCAACAGCAGGAAGGACTCGTGGGTCGAGGTGGGCTCGAAGTCCAGCGGCGAGACTATCACCGCCACCGAGGGCCAGCTGCAGACCGACGACGCCGACAAGTGGAGCGGCAGGTCCAAAGACGCGTACGTCAAGGGGTTGGCCGACCAGAAGGCCGCGATCAAGGGCATCAAGTCCACGTTCGTGGACAAGATCGTGCCCGCGCTCGACGCGGTGTCGTCGGCGATCTACCTGTTCTGGGTCTCCATCGTGGCGGCCATCGGCATCCTGATCGTCGCGATCGCGGCGGCCACCGGTGAGGCCGTCAGCATCTTCGGTCTGCCGGCGCTGCCCCCGACCGTGTGGGGTGGCATCGCCGCCTGCCTGGCCGCCGTCGGGATCGGCACCACCAACCTGCGCAACGTGTGCTCGACCCAGGCGACGGTGTTCTCGACGCTGAAGTCCGAGAGCACCGACTATGGTCCTGACAACTGGCCCAAGTGCGCGATCTGAGGTGGCGATGACGACGGTGACGGGGAGTGACAGGAAGCTGGCGACCGGCGCCGCGCTGGTCGCCGGCCTGCTAGTGGCGGTCGTGGTGATCCTAGGTTTCGTCGCTACCCAGACCGACGACGACCTCAGACAGCGAACGCTGCGCTGGATGGCGGCCCTGGTGGCGGTGGTCGCGGTCGTTGCCGTCGCCAACGCGGTGGCCGCGCGGGCGCTGGTGGACCGGCCGGCCTGGGGATCGGTGACGGGACGAGCCGGCGTGGTCGTCGGCTTGGCGGTCGCCGTCGCGAGTCTCTTGTTGCCGCGCCCCGGCGCCTACGTCGCGCTGCAGATCCTGTGCGCACTGCTCACGGCCTGGACGGCGGTCTTCGGGCTGGCCGTGCTGCGGGCGGCCGACTCGAAGCGCTGAGCTCAGGCTCGCCGCAGCACCCACGGCTCGAGGCGTGAGTAGCCCTTGACCGACGTACGCCGCATCCTCCGGAAGGTGTACGGCGCCTCTGCGGCCTCCGTGGGCACCACCCGTTCGCGCACGTCCATCACGTCGAGGCGGTCGATCAGCGCGCCGACTCCGGGGACCGGTTCGTAGTCGTCGTCGGGCCGGCCGACGGGCTGGTCGACCATGGCGGCGTACACACCCCGGTCGACGAGTACGGCGCCGGGCCGGGCCACCGACGTCAGCCGGGCCGCGATGTTGACCGTCGGCCCGTAGACGTCTCCGAGCCGGCTCACCACGTCGCCGTACGCGATGCCCGCCCGCACCCGCGGGAACCGGTCGTCCTCGTTCTCCCCGCGCTCGGTCACCCGCAGCGCGATCTCCGCCGCCGCCCGTGCGTCGTCGCTGACCCAGAGCATCTCGTCGCCGATCGTCTTGATGACCCGGCCGCCGACGTCGACGACGACGCTGGTCAGCTCGTCCTCGAAGTACTCCAGCCAGTCGACCAGCTCGCGCTCGTCGAGCTTCTTGCTCTGCGAGGTGTAGCCGACGATGTCGACGAAGCACACCGCCAGGCTGACCGTCTGACCGCCGACCGACGGCACCGCGGCCAGCCGGCTCGCCGCCGAGGCCAGATGCCGGCGCCAGATGTAGGCCTGGAGATGCTCGACCTTGGGCAGCACCTGGTTCATCAGCTGGTTGAGCCGGTTGGCCGGGTCGGGGTCGTCGATCGCGACGCCGGCCAGCAGGCTGGTCTGCCACTCGGCCAGCCGGGCGTAGCTGCGCCCCCACGTGCGCACCAGCGCCGCCTGCGAGTCGGGGTCGACGACGCCCAGCGCCAGCAGGTCGCGGGTCGTCTTCAGCGCCTCGACGTCGCGGTTGGTGAACGCGACGTCATCGTCGCCGTGGTGCGGGAACCCGAGCAGGTGCCACAGCTCGGTCGCCACCTCCAGCGGTACGCCGGCCCTGTCCGCGACCTCTTGGCGGGTCAGCGTGGGCTTCGCGCCGAGCAGCGCGCGCTCGATGTCCTCAGGTGTTCCCAGGTCTGGCGAGGTGCCTGCGTCAAATGGGTCGGGCTCGGTCACTCAGCTACCGGTCCGCTCACGAACGGCCTGCTCGACCGCCTCGTGGAACTTCGGCACCTCGTCGTTGAGCTTCTCGAAGCACTCGCGCGTGTAGTGCAGCGCCTTGAGCGGGGTCAGCGCGACCACGGACGCGTTGCGCAGGGAGTGGTTGACGATCGAGGTCTCGCCGACCACGTCACCGGCGCCGAGCCGGGCGATCTCCTCGCCGTGCTTGCGGATCGAGACCTCGCCGTCGAGCAGGATGTAGGCCTTGTCCGAAGGGGTCTGCTCCCAGATCGGGGACCAGCCGGAAGGCAGTGTGATCTCGGTGCCGGCGGCCTGGATGGCGGCGACCTCCGCATTGGTGAAGCCGTCGAAGAATGACATGCGTGGAACCTCTCGAGACGTTGGCTCCTCCCCACCCCGGATGATCGCCGACCGGGGCGGGGCGTGTCCAGCGGGTCCGGACGGCGTACCGACGCGTGGTTACCCGTTGGTCGGAAGCGGCGCCCGGGAGATCGGGCAGCTCATGCACCGCGGGCCGCCCCGGCCGGAGCCGAGCTCGGAACCGGCGATCCGGACCACCTCGATGCCGGCCTCCTCCAGCCGGTCGTTGGTCTCCACGTTGCGCTCGTAGGCGACCGCGACCCGGGGTGCGATGGCGAGCGTGTTGTTGCCGTCGTCCCACTGTTCGCGTTCGGCGGTCACCGGGTCGAGGCCGGTGTCGATCTGGTGGAGCGTGTCGATGCCCATCGCCTTCGCGGCCGCGACCAGGAACGGCTCGGCGTCGGCGACCAGCAGCTGGTCCTCGTCGCCCTGCGTGACGGCGTACGCCGTGAGGTGGTCGGCGACGTTGGGGTACATCACGATCTTGTCGACGTCGACCATCGTGCAGACCGTGTCGAGGTGCATGGTCGCGCGCTCCTGGGCGATCGGCACGGCCAGCACGGTGTGCACGAGGTCGGACTCGAAGACCTGACGGGACAGCCGCTCGACGCCCGCCGGCGTCGTACGCTCCCCGACACCGACGGCGAGGACGCCCGGCGACAGCAGGAGTACGTCGCCGCCCTCCACGTTCTCGTGGTGCCAGCCGTGGATGGTGGGCGTGCCGGTGAAGCGCGGGTGCTCGGTGTAGATGAGCTCGGTCAGCTGGGTCTCGCGGCGGCGGGCCGGCATGGTCAGGCTGGTGACGGCGACCCGGTGCTTGATCCACACGCTGGAGTCGCGGGTGAAGAGCAGGTTGGGCAGCGGGTCGATCAGGAAGTCGTCGTGCTGCAGCAGGCTGGTCACCAGCCCGAACCCGCCGCGCACCTCGTCGTTGCGCACGCCGGCGGTGAGGAACATCGCGAGGTCCTCCGCCGACAGGTCATGCAGGAAGCCGAAGAGATAGTCGGCCATCGTGTCGCCGAGGTGGAGGGTGTTGGTGACGCCCTCGATGGCGAGCTCGCGGGCGTGTGGGCCGGCCAGCGTCTCGACCAGCAGGTCGGTCAGGTAGAGCACCTCGACGCCGCGGTTGCGCAGCGCCTCGGCGAACGCGTCGTGCTCATCCTGGGCTCGACTCACCCACGGGATCCCGTCGAAGAGGAGCTTGTCGTTGTTGCGGGGCGTCAGCCGCTTCAGCTCGGGTCCGGGCCGGTGGAGCATGACGGTGTTGAGATGGCCGACCTCACTGTCGGCGCCGTGCGGCGAAACCATGCGATTGAGAGTAGTGGAGCGGCGGCCCGAAAGATCAGTCAGGCAAGAAGCTCGCGCATTGTGAGCGCGGCCAGGACCAGACAGACCGCCGCCCCGATGCCGTGCAGCACGTGGACGGGGATGACCTTGAGCAGGGCCCGGCCGGCCAACACGGCCAGCCCGCTGACGGTGAGGAGGGCCGTCCAAGACCCGACGAACACCGACCCGGGAGCGTCGTACTTGGCCACGAGCGAGAGCGTCAGCAGCTGCGAGAGGTCCCCCCACTCGGCGGCGAAGAGCACCAGGAAGGACGCGAGTACGACGCGCGCCCCGTGGACGTCGCCGGCCTTCTGGGCGAGCTCGTCCTCGTCTTCCTCGTCGTCGCGGCCGAGCGCCTCGCGCAGCAGGATCACCGCCCCGACCAGGAACAACAGCGCCGCGCCGGCCCGCACCCAGTCGACCGGCAGGAGCGACACCGCCTTCCCCAGCGCGACCGCGATCCCCACCTGGCACCCGAATGCGAGTCCCACACCGACCCACACCAGCGCCGGCCGGTAGCGCGTCGACAGCACCAGCGTCGCGATGAACGTCTTGTCAGGAAGCTCGACCACGAAGATCGCGGCGAAGGTCAGGGCGATGACGGCGAGGTCCATCGAGTCCTTTCGTCGAGGGCGGGTCGCGGGGTGGCCGTAGCCGAACGTACCGAACGTCCGCGGCCCGGCCGGGCTCCCGCGGGGGAGCCGGATGGGGGTGGCTGGTTTGGTACGTCCGGTTACGGGCGCCATCCCGGCGGCAGTCAGCTCAGCAGCGCGCGGGCGGCGGCGATGGCGTCGGCGAGCACCTCGTTGACCGGACGGCCGAGTACGCCGGCCGCACGCGCGACGTCGTCGTACTCGGGCTGGGCGTTGACGATCTCGCCGTCCTCGCTGGCCAGCTTGACCGCGATCGTCTGTCCCTGGACGTCGACGGAGCGCATCTCGCGGTCGAGGGCGTGCTTGCCGAGGGGGTGTTCGCGCAGGCCGATGCTGGAGGTGTGCCGGAAGATGGCGGAGCGTACGCCGGCCGCTCGGTCGCTGCCGACCAGCACCGAGAGGGTGTGCGCGGGCCGGCCCTTCTTCATCAGGATCGGGGTCAGCCAGGCGTCCGAGGCGCCGGCCTCGAGCAGGGTCGAGATCACCGCGGGCCAGACCCGCGGGTCGAGGTCGTCGACGTTGGTCTCGATCAGCAGCGGCACGGTCGGCGGCGCCGCGGTCGGCGACGCGACCAGCAGCCGGAGCACGTTGGCGTAACCGGCGGGGTCGCGGGTGCCCGCGCCGATCCCGATCCGGTCGACGGTCATCGGCGGCTGCGGTCCCCACGACGTGGCGACGGTGGTGAGCAGGGCGGCCCCGGTCGGCGTACACAGCTCCATGGCGGGCGCTCCCGCCCGACCGGCGTACGACGGGACGCCGCGGAGCAGCTCGGCCACCGCCGGCGGAGGCACCGGCATCGGGCCGTGTGCCCCCGACACCGACCCCGAGCCGACCGCGACCGGAGAGACGACCACGTCGTGATGCTCAGGACGCGCTGGGGCGCGTTCTGGACCGCACGACCCGAGGTGCACGAAGCCGGCGCAGACGCCCACCACGTCCGCGATCGCGTCGAGCGAGCCGACCTCGTGGAAGGAGACGTCCAGCGGATCGCTCCCGTGTACGACGGCCTCCGCGACCGCCAGCCGCTCGAAGACCCGCAGCGCGAGAGCCCGGACCTCCTCGGCCAGGTCGGCCGTCCGCAGCAGACCGTGGATGTCGCGCCACGACCGGTGGTGCACCGAGTCGTCGATCTCGACCCCGCAGAGGGTGGCCGCGAAGCCGCCCCGCGACACCGTCGTCGGCGCCAGCGTCACCGGCTCGGGCGCGACCGCGTCGATGGCGGTCTGCAGCACCTCGACCGGCACGCCCGCGGACACCAGCGCGCCCAGCAGCATGTCGCCGCTCGCGCCCGCCGAGGCGTCGATCCACAGAGTTGTCGAGGTTGGCGTCGGCGCGGACGTCATCGCGGAGCCGCCCGGCGGGCCACCCGCGCGGCGAACACGCCCGCGCCGTACCCGTTGTCGATGTTGACGACCGTGACCCCCGGCGCGCAGGAGTTGAGCATGGCCAGCAGCGCGGCGACGCCGCCGAACGAGGCGCCGTACCCGACGGAGGTCGGTACCGCCACCAGGGGTACGCCGGTCAGGCCGCCGACCACCGACGGGAGCGCGCCCTCCATGCCGGCCACCACGATCAGGCAGTCGGCCTCGTCGAGCCGTTCGCGGACCGTCAGCAGTCGGTGCAGCCCGGCCACGCCCACGTCGTTGATGGTGACCACGGCCGCGCCGTGCACCCGCGCGGTGAGCGCGGCCTCGGCTGCGACCGGAGCATCGGAGGTGCCGGCGGAGACGACGGCGACGGTGCCGGAGGTGGCCGGCAACGGGCCGAGGGTGACCGCCCGCGCGACCGGGTCGACCACGGCCTCGGGCAGGTCAGCCGTGACGACCTCGAGCGCCCGCTCGCTGAGCCGGGTGGCCAGGACGGCGCGCTCGGGGTGCTTGGAGTGCAGGGTCCGGAGGATGCCGACGACCTGGGCGGGCGCCTTGCCGGCGCCGTACACGACCTCGGGGTCGCCGGTCCGGGCCGCCCGGTCGACGTCGACCCGGGCGAACCCGAGGTCGGCGGTGCGGGGGTCGTCGGTCACACGCCGAACCTACCGCCGCCGGCCGGAGGGTGCGTTCACGGGCGCGTTCATGGCTGCGTTCATGGCTGCGTTCATGGCTGCGTTCATGGCCGGGTCACCGCGCCATCACCCGGCGTCCGTTGCGACTGTCGGTGGCGGGGTGTTGTCTGGAGTCCGAGGGTCGAACCACACGACGAGGGAGTTGGCGATGGCGAAGTTCGATTCATACCGCGAAGGCACGCCCAGCTGGGTCGAGCACGAGGCACCCGACCAGGCAGCGGCGAAGGAGTTCTACGGCGGCCTGTTCGGCTGGGAGTACGACGACC